>NZ_JBAQRT010000319.1:0-9262 GCF_049306435.1 Zavarzinia sp. | reverse complement strand
GTCATCCCGGCGAAGGCCGGGATCTCCGGACCAGAGAGCGCAGCCCTTCAACCACGATCAGCCTAAGCCAGCGGCCGCGCCCTGTGATCAGGGAAAGCTAAAACTCCGCTTTGAGGCGCGCCGTCAGCGCCCGGCCTTGGCCAGCAGGCGAAGGGCGAGGGCGAGATTGCGGCGGTCGACCGTAGCGCCGCCGGGCAGCGTGGCAAGGTCGTCCGCCGTCCCGTCGAAGGCGGCGACGATGGCGCGGGCGAGGGCGATTTCATCGTCGGTCGGCGTGAAGATCGCCCGCACCTGATCGGCATCGTCGAAGCCGGTGACGATCTTGGCATCGAAGCCCATGGCCCGGGCGCGGCAGAAGGCATCTGTGCGGGCTTCCCCTTGCAGGGGGCGGGCCACCGGGCCGTCGATCACGAACAGACCATGGGTGCGCGCGGCCATCAGGGCCATGGCCCGGGCCGTGAGCACCGGCGGGGCATCGTCGTCGCGTGCGCAACCCAAGGCGCGCGACAGGTCGAAGGGGCCCATGGTGAAGCCGGCGAGGCGCGGCGTTGCCGCCGCGATATTTTCCAGATGAATGAAGGCGGGCGGCGATTCGAGGACGGCGATCAGCGGGACCGGCCGGTCCGTCACGGCGTCGATCGCCGCTTCCGCCAGCAGCAGGTCCTCGGCACCTTCGACCTTGGGCACGACGATGGCGTCGAGGCGCGGCAGGGCGGCGATCACCGGCACATCCGCAGCGAACCACGGCGAGCGCACGGAATTGCTGCGCACGAAGACAGCGATCCCCGGATCGAGCGCCGCGATCCGCCCCGCCACCCTATGCCGGGCGGCATCCTTGTTGGCCGGCACCACCTCGTCCTCGAGGTCGATGATCACCGCGTCGATCCGCGCGGCCGCGACCTGCGTCCAGCTCTCGTCCTTCTCGACGCTGCAGAAGAAGACATTGCGCGGGGCGATGACAGTCACGGCCGGAAACCCTCGAAGATGATGTTGTCGGCGTGCTCGCTCGCGCGCTTGCGTTCGGCCGGGGTGCGCACGGTCCAGGTCAGCAGGAGCAGGCCCTGCGCCCTCGCGCGCCGTGTCGCGTGGTTGGGCAGGGCGCGGATGTCGTAGGCGATGAAATGCGGCCTTGTGATCCGGTTCAGCAGCATGTGGGTCATCACCCATTGCTCGTGCAGGCGCAGGGGTTCGTCGTCCATGCGGAAATCCATGGCGATCTGGCCGCGTGCGACGAGGGGGGCATGGCGCTTGAACCACAGGATGCTGCGCGGGTTGAACGACTGGATGGCGAAGGCGCCGTGATAATCCTCGAGGGCGGCGAAGGTCGCCGCTTCCAGCGGACCGACCTTGCCGCGCGCGGCCTTCACCTCGATCAGGAAGGGCACCCGGCCAGCCACCAGCTTGAGGACGTCACGCAACGTCGGAATGGTCTCGCCGGTCTCATTGAGGGTCATGCCGCGCAGGTCGCCGGCGCGGAAGGCGTCGACACGCCCCGTCTCGCCGGTCATGCGGTCCAGGGTGTCGTCGTGGAACACCATGGGTACGCCGTCGGCCGAGACCTGAATGTCCAGCTCGATGGCATAGCCCGCCTCGGCGGCGGCCATGAAGGCGGCGCGGCTGTTCTCGGGGATGTCGGCCGTCTTGTCATGAAGGCCGCGATGGGCGACGGGCTGGCGGCGCAGCCATTCCAGGCTCGGGTGCGGCAAGATCAGGCGATCTCGAAGATGGCTTCGACCTCGACCGCGGCGCCGAGTGGCAGGGCATTGGTGCCGACGGCGGAACGGGCGTGACGGCCGGCATCGCCGAACACCGCGACGAAGAGGTCGGAGGCGCCGTTGGCGACTTTGGGCTGATCGGTGAAGGCATCGTTGCAGGCGATGAAGGCGACCAGTTTCACCACACGCTTCACCCGGGACAGGTCGCCGCCGAGCGCGATCTTCGCCTGGGCGATCAGGTTGATGGCGCAGAGCCTGGCCGCGGCATTGCCCGCCTCGGCATCGAGATCATTGCCGAGCTTGCCCTTGACGAGGCCGTCCGGCCCGATCGGTAGCTGGCCCGAGACGAAGAGCAGGTCGCCGGTCACGACGAAGGGCACATAGTTGGCCACCGGGGCGGCCGGCACCGGCAGGGTGATGCCGAGTTCGGCCAGGCGGGAGTCGGCGGGGGAAAGGCTCATGTCAGGTCTCCGAAATCAGTCCGGGCGGCCGATAGGCTGCTGCTGGGTGATGCAATGGATGTTGCCGCCGCCGAGCAGGATCTCGCGCCCCGGCACGGCGATGACCCGGCGCTCCGGGAACAGGCGGGCGACGATGGCCTCGGCCGCCTCGTCGGTCGACGGGTCGAGCTTCGGCATCACGACGGTGCCGTTGCCGATGTAGAAATTGACGTAGGAGCCGGCGAGGCGAAGCCCCGGCGTCCGCTCCTGGCCGCCATCGTCGTCGAGGCCGCCGAAATCGACGCTGTCCATTTCCGCCTCGGCGCGGAACAGCGGGCCGGGGGCGGGGATCTTCACCACCTCGATGGCGCGGCCCCGGGCGTCGCGGGTCTTCGATAGGCGCTCGAAGGCATCCTGCGAGATGGCGAATTGCGGATCGTCGCGGTCCTCGGTCCAGGTCAGGGCGACGACGCCGGGCCGGACATAGCAGGCGAGATTGTCGACATGGCCGTCGGTCTCGTCGTCCAGCACGCCGGGGCCGAGCCAGATCACCTTCTCGACGCCGAGGTAATCCTTCAGGTGCTGCTCGATCTCGCCGCGCGAGAGGTGCGGATTGCGATTGGGGTTCAGCAGGCATTCCTCGGTGGTGATCACCGTGCCCTCGCCATCGACATGGATCGAGCCGCCTTCGAGAATCAGCGGCGCGCGGTAACGCGGCACCCGCTCGATCTCCAGGATCTTGGCCGCCACCAGTTCATCCTGATCGCAAGGGCGATAGAGCCCACCCCAGGCGTTGAAGCCCCAGTCGACACCACGCAGGCGGCCCTTGCCGTCGGTGACGAAGCTCGGCCCGGTGTCGCGGCACCAGGCATCGTTGGTCGTCGCCTCGACGACGCGGATATGCGCCGGCAGGCGGCGGCGCGCCTGCACGAACTGCCGGGCCGAGACGAGGACCGTGACCGGCTCCCCGCTCGCGATCGCGGTCGCGACTTGTGCGAAGGCCTCCTGCGCCGGCTTGGCGCCATTGCGCCAATTGTCCGTCCGCTCGGGCCAGATCATCCAGCAGCCCTGATGCGGCTCGAACTCGCCGGGCATACGGAAGCCATCGGCGCGCGGGGTCGATGACAGGGTTTCGGCCATGGTCCTCTCCTGATGCGGCGCCCATCCTGCCGTCAAGGCCCCTTGGCGGGCAAGCCGTGTCGGCTACAATCGCGTCATGCGCGTTTTTCTCTTCTGTCTCGCCCTGGTGGCGCCGGCCCAGGCCGGCCCGTCCAAGCCCTTCTGCGGCGAGAAGACGGAGTGCCGTCAGATGGCGGATTGCGCCGAGGCACGATTTCATTACAGCCAATGCGGTCAGACCCGGCTCGACCGGGATGGCGACGGTGTGCCCTGCGAAGAACTGTGTCGCTTCAAGTAAGGCCGAAGCTGGGGCAAACTGCGGCCGCAGCGAGAAGGGGAGTTTGAAGATGCGTGAAGTCACCGTCGCGGCGACGCAGATGGCCTGCGGCTGGGACCTGGCCGCCAATATCGCGCGGGCCGAGGGCCTGGTGCGCGAGGCCGCCGACAAGGGCGCCCAGATCATCCTGATCCAGGAATTGTTCGAGACGCCCTATTTCTGCCAGGACCAGATCCACGACTTTTTCAGTCTGGCCAAGCCCTTCGACGACCATCCGCTGATCGCCCATTTCGCCGCGCTGGCGGCCGAGCTTGGCGTCGTCCTGCCGATTTCCTATTTCGAGCGCGCTGGACAGGTCCATTTCAATTCGATCGCCATCGCCGATGCCGATGGCTCGATCCTCGGCAATTACCGCAAGAGCCATATTCCCGATGGTCCAGGCTATACCGAGAAATTCTACTTCTCGCCGGGCGATACCGGTTTCCGGGTCTGGGACACGCGCTTCGCCCGGATCGGCGTCGGCATCTGCTGGGACCAGTGGTTCCCGGAATGCGCCCGCTCGATGGCGTTGATGGGCGCGGAAATCCTGTTCTACCCGACCGCCATCGGCTCCGAGCCGCATGATCCGACCCTCGATTCCGCCGCCCATTGGCAGCGGGTGATGCAGGGCCATGCCGGCGCCAATCTCGTGCCCCTCGTCGCCTCCAACCGGGTGGGCACCGAGGCCGGGCGCCATGGCACCTCGATCACCTTCTATGGCTCGTCCTTCATCGCCGATCCGACGGGCGCCAAGGTGGCCGAAGCCGACCGCGCGACCGAAGGCGTGCTGACCGCCACCTTCGATCTCAATGCTACCGCGCATCAGCGCCGGTCCTGGGGTATCTTCCGCGACCGGCGGCCCGAGCTTTACGATCCGGTGCTGTCGCTCGACGGGGCCAATCCGCACGCCGCCGCGGGCTATTGAGGGCAATTGTATTCCGCTTGATCGAGTAACGAATGTCGTCGTCCCGGCGAAGGCCGGGACCTCGCGACCAGAGGGCACCCTTGCCTGTTCGAGATGCCGGCCTTCGCCGGCATGACGAGAGAATAGAAGTCACCCCGCCATTCGAACATCGTCTTAAAGGACAATCGGGGCGCGCCCTTCACCAATATTTTACCGTCATCGGGCAAGGATGGGCCGATCGCGCCGGAGGCCCATCCCATGTCCGATACCGAAGTCCTGACCCCGCTCGAAGAGGCGGCCTTTCCGTTCCTGCAACATGCGGTCCTGCTGGATCAGGCGCGGGGGGCATTGGCCGTCCTCGACAAGGCGCTGGCCCAGAACGCCGAACTCTGGCTGCGCCTGTCCGAACATACGGTGGTGAATGGCGCCGACCTGTCGCTTGACGCCATCGATTTCATCAATCGCACCGCGACCTTCACCGCGAAAGTGGCGAAAACCCTCGAGGGCGAGGTGGACAACGAGCTGATCGACAAGCTGATCGCGCTCAATCTCAATATGTCGGAAGTGATTCTGAAGGGCGGCGCGCCGGCGGAAGGCTGAGAGACCTTTTGGAAACCCCGGACGGGTCGATCCAGCGGATCTTTTCACGCCCCGCCCCTTCGGGGCAGGGCATCAGCCGGAATAGGCCGTGCCCATGATGTCGAGCACGCTCTGATCCGTCACGCTGTCTTCACCGATCAGGGCACCGATCACTTCGCGCTGGGCCTGGGCGGCGAAGGCGATATTGCTGGTCATCAGCGAATAGCGCGTCTCGATCGCCTTTTTGGCCGCGGCGAGTTCTTCCGCTTCCGTGTCGCTGACCTCACGCGCCGTCTCGCCCAGCGAGGTGAGCTGGTTCTGCAGCGTGCTCAGGCCGATTTCGGACTGAAGATTGGTGTTGCTCAGGGTCACCACCGCCTTGGCCACGATGCTGATCGAGGCCTTGATATCGTCGATCGCCTGGGTCTGGCCGGCGCCGGTCAATCCGCCATAGAGCCAGGACGAGGTGACCGGCAGACCACCGGTGTCCAGCGTCGCGTTCCAGGTGGTGGTGCCATCGGTGAAACTGACGTCGTTACCGTCGCGCGAGACGAGGGAGAGCTGCGAGGTGGCGATCTGCGCTCCGCCCATGCTCAGGGTCTGCGACAGGAAATTGGGCGTGTAGAGCCGGCCGTTGTCATCGTCGGTCAGGACATAGCGCGAGCCGAGCGACTGCAGCGCGACGACGACCTGGGTCGCGCCGGTGCTGATCGCCATGGTGCGCTGGCCCGACTGGCCGGGGGCGGCGTTGCCGATCAGGTTCTCGAGATCGGCGCCGCGACTGCCGACCAGGATGTTGATCTGGTTGATCGCATTGTCGAAGGCGGAGGCACGCCCTTCCGCCGCCGCGGCATGGGCGGTGTTCAGGTACTCCAGCACCTTCTGGGCGTTGGTGCTGGCCTGTTTCAGGGAAAAGACGGCACCCGCGGCGGTATCCTTGCGGGCGGCCAGGGCATCGATATCGGCCTGCAGCGAGGGCAGCGCGGAATTGGTGACGTATTTATCCTGGACCTTGGCCAGTTCCTTGGCCTTGCGGGCGGCGATGCCGTCCGCCACGAGGGTATAGGTCCGGTCGAGGGAGTCGCTGACCGCCTGCTTCTGGGCGGCGGCGCTCATGCCGAAATAGATTGCCGTCATGCCTCCACCCCCATGCGGAGCCGGTGTGCCGAGCGTTCGGCCAGCGCCGTCTCCAGATCCGCGATCAGGCCCAGGGTTCCATCGCGCATGAAGAGAACGGTGGAGCGATATTCGGCCAGGAAAGTCGCCATCATCATGGCACGTCTTTCCGGGTCCGTCATCCGGTGGCTGAAGTACATGCCGATCTTTGGCATCGACCGGATGGAGCCATGGGCGATGCTTTCGGTCCTCGCGTATTGGTCCTTGAAGCCATCCATGAAGTCCGACAGGCGGTGCCAGAAGGCGACCAGGTCTTCGCCTTGGGCGATCGTCTCGTCGACGAGCGCGAGCAGATCGTCATAGAAGGCGGTTGCCCCTTCGAGCAACTGGCCGGGTTCCCACCGTTCGAAGAAACTGCCGGCCGGGCAGGCCCTGGCCAGCTGGCGCATGTCGGCGCGCACCTTACCGGCATCGGCCTGGCGCGGCAGGTTGCGGATCGATGAGGCGACGCGCGGCATGACGCCATTCAGCAGGGCGCCATCGGACGTGTTGAGCACGTTGAGCTTGTAGCGCCGGGTGATGTCGCCAAGGATCTGGGCGCAGAGCGCCAGGATCCAGTCGCATTCGACGATGCCGCCGAAATTGCCGGGCAGGGTTTGATTGTATTTCAGGTTCCGCTCGAACGTCTTGTACTTGTCGGTGACGGCATAGACCGAATCCCGGGAATGCTTCACCTGGCCGAGCTTGCTGCCGCAATCGGTGCCGAACAGGATGTAATCGGTGAAGCCGAGGGCGGCGGAGACCCGCAGGGCGGTATTGACGCAGGTCGGCCCCACGCCGATCAACTCATGGCGCTCGGGCGCCAGGATCCGGGTCGAGCTGACTGAATCCCGGAAAAAGAAATAGACCTCGTCGAACAGCGCGGCGACCCGGGGATCGACGGTGACCGAAGCGATCAGGGTGATGCCCGACAGGTCGAATTCCCTGGACAGGGCGGTCAGCACCTCGACCGTCGGATCGCCATTCTCGAGTTCGCAGTGAAACTGGGGACGGATGCCGTTCCGCAGGCAGACGCGCAGGCTGGTGCCCGCCGAAAAGACCACGCCCTGGGGCACCAGCCGGCGCAGGTCGTCCATCGAGCGGTCGATCGACGGGCCGGAGCCGATGATGATCGCGGTCTCGGGCCGGGCCGGCTTCGGCTTCGCGTCGATCAGGCGGCTGTCATAACGCAGGAGGTTTCCCACCGCGTTGGTCATCATCTTCAGTTCGTCCTCGTAGAAACCCTTCGAGATGAACATCTGGTCGATCACCTGCTGCAGGCGATCGCGGGTTTCGGTCAGGACCCACGAGGGGTAGTGGACGAAGACGAAGGCGCCGTCGATGAACGGCTCGCCGATCCGGTAAACGAGGCGGCGGATCTCGGCGATGATCTGATCGGGCTGGGCGGCGGAACTCAGCTTGATGTCGATGCCGCGGCGATCCGCGATCTCGAACAGGGCCTGCCAGTCCTGCGTCGCGGCGGCATGGGCGGTGAATTCCGGCACCGGCTCGACGATCAGGACATGGCGGGCCTTGGTCGTCTCGATCAGGGGACGCAGATGGTAGCCGAGGCCAAGGCCGAGGATGACGAGGAAGGAGCCCTCGTAATCCGGCTTGTTGCTGTAGGACGTGATGCCGTTCTCGGCCATGCCTTCCAGCATCCGGTCGCGCATCCGGGCCGAAACCTCGCTGCCGATATTGGCGCCCGACAGGTCCTGGGTGAAGAACTGCAGGGGTTTCACCTCGAAGCGGCCGACCTGTTCCGCGGCCAGGGCCTCGGCGTCGCCGTTGTAGACCCGGCCACGGCCAAGATCGATGTCGATCGCCCTGCCGGTTTCGTCCCGCACGATGGTGCTCAGGGTCGTCGCCGGCAGCGATCGCGCGACGGCGGGGAAGCGCTCGGCGAAACCCGGATTCATTCCTCGAGGCTCCCGAGCAGGGCCGAGGCGAAGCTCGACGGATTGAAGGCCGGGGCGACGGCGGCGGCGGCGGCGAAGCGGCGGCTGGCGTCGGCATCGGCGGCGAGGGCGGCGGCGATCGTGATGAACTCACCGATGTCGGCGGCGGCATATTCGCCAAGACCCAGGGCATCGAGCGCGGCGGCGCCGAGGTTCAGGTGCCGGGCCGGGCCGCGCAAGGCGACGCAGGGCGTTGCGACGGCGGCGGCCGTGATCACATCCTGTCCGCTGAGCGCCCGGAAGGGCGCGACATAAAGGTCGAGACCGGCGGCGAAGGCAAGAGGCGAGCCATCGACGATCTCGATGCGATCGGCGATGCCGCGCGGCTGGCACCGCTCGATCAGGATGGCGACATTGTCCTGATGGCTGAAGTCGCGATCGCGCAGCAGCAGCCGGGCTTCCGGCAATTGTTCGAGAAGCGCGGCGAGCGCGTCCAGGAAATCATCCTGCAACTGGCCGGGCAGGACATCGGTGCCGATCAGCAGCGGACCGTCGCCTCTCTCGGGCCGTGTCGTCGTCTCCAGCCGGGCGAGGCTGGCCCCGGCCGGAACCGCGTCCTCGGTCCAGGGCAGGGCGCAGGGTGCGTTCAGCCACGACAGCACGCGCCTGGCGGGGTGATGGGCGAGGGCATCGGCGTGAAGCGGGGCGGCGAGGCCCCCGGCGTCGAGCAGCAGGTCGATGCCTTCGCCGGCGATGGTATAGGCCAGGGTTTCGCCGTCGAAAGCGGCGGCATCGACAAGGCGCGACACCCGGCCCTGAAGCAGGCGGTTGTGCGGCAGGTCGAGGGAGCCGGCGCCGAAGACGACGAGTTCACCGAGATTGCCATCGCGCAGGCCCTGGCCCAGGGCGGCGATGGTCTCGACATCGGCTTCGTCGCCGAGGGCGGTCGCCAGAACGCCGATCCGGGGGCGCCCGGCCAGCGGCGATGGCGCCACCAGGGACACGGCCTTCGGCACCAGCGGCCCCCGAGGCTCCAGCACGCGGGCGGGATCGCCATCGGTCAGGATGGCGACGGTGGCGGCGGCGCACAGCACATCGGTCGCGGCGGCGGGGTCGCGGGTGCCCAGCACCAGAGC
>NZ_JBAQRT010000318.1:0-9702 GCF_049306435.1 Zavarzinia sp. | reverse complement strand
GCCGAGGCCGGCCGGGCGCCGCCCAGGGTGCGCAGCACCGCCGCGCGCTGGTCCAGCATTAGGGCGACCAGCCACAGGATGGCGACGGGGCCAAGGACGCCGGTCAGGATCGCCGCCAGTTCATGCGGGGCGAGGGTGCCGAGGGCATCGAAGCCGACCAGGGCGCCCAGATAATAGAAGGCAGCCGCCAGCCAGCCGACCGAAAGGGCGAAGACGAAGGCCCAGCCCACCAGTCCCGCCAGCGAGCCTTCGGGCGGTGGCGTTCCCCGGGCGCGGCCACTGGGGCTTTCGGTCGGCACGGGCAGTCTGTTGTCGCGCGGGTTCGGCATGGTTTTCTCGTCGGGCGAATCAGGCCGGGAAATATTGTCGCAAGACTAGCATCACCCGGCGAAACTCGTCGTCGCGCCGGCCACGGCCTCAGCGCCGGAACACCGGCCCGCCCTCGCCGAGGTGCCAATGGCTCAGGCCGCGCTCCATGTGGCGCATCCGCCAGGACAGCATCCGGCCGGCGTAAGCCGCGAGGCGCGGAGCCGCCGCCGGCTGGCCGGCCAGATTGACGAATTCGCCCGGGTCCACTGCGCGGTCGAACAAAAGGGGCTCCAGACCGGCGAAATGGACATATTTCGTCGTCTCGTCGGCGATCACGGCCAGATTGCTGGTCTCGATGGCAAGGCCAAGCTCGGTTTCCGGCGCGGCGCCCCTGATGTCGCGGAAGTCATATTCCCAATGAACCTCGGCCCGCCAGTCGGCCGGGGGGCGGCCGCGCAGGAAGGGCAGCAGGCTGCGCCCGTCGCAGGTCAGCGGCACCTCGAGACCGAGGACATCGAGCACGGTCGGCGTCACGTCGACGGATTCGGTGAAGGCCTCGACGATGGTGCCGTGGGCGCCATCGGCCTCCGCCCTCGGGTCGCGGATGATCAGCGGGATATGGAAGCTCTGGTCGAAGTAGCCGGATTTGCCCAGCAGCCAATGGTCGCCCATCTGTTCGCCATGGTCGCTGGTGAAGACGATCAGCGTCCGCTCGTATTGGCCACTGGCCTTCAGGGCGGCAAGGATGCGGCCCAACTGGTCGTCGACCTCGGACATCAGGCCGTAATAGGTCGCCTTGAACTGGCGCATCGCCAGATCGTCTTCGGGCGCGCGAAAGCCGGACCGGTTGGTCTGGAACGCCAGCCAGGGGTGCTGCTCGCCCTCCATCTCCCTTGTCTCGCGGCGGATGAAGCCGGGGACCGCCTCGGCGTCATACATCGCGTTATAGGGCTCGGGCGCGATCCAGGGCGGATGCGGCCGCAGCCAGGACAGATGGACGAACCAGGGCTCGTCGCCCTTCTCTTCGATATAGGACAGGACTTCGCCGGCGAGAAAGGCCGTGCTCGACTCCTCGGCGCCGTAAGCGGGCGGCGGATAGCTCGGCCCCTTGCCCTCGGCCCCCGGATAATTGTCGACCGGCAGATAGATGTCGAAATCGTCGGCCGGGGTCGCGACCCCCTTCGCCCGCAGCCATTTCAGCCAGGCCTTGGGATCTTCCGGCAGATAGACCGCGGCATCGAAGCCGGGCAGCACGTTTTCATAGGTCGCCAGCGCCGGGTCGCTGGCCGGCCGCGTGCGGGGGTCGAGCGCGGTGTCGGTATAGCCGAACAGGGCCGGGGCATAGCCGATCTTGCGCGCTTCGAGGGCGATATTGGTGAAACGCGCGTCCAAAGGCGTGCCGTTGGTGCCCGAGCGGTGGTTCATCAGATACATGCCGGTCAGCAGGCAGGCCCGGCTGGGGCCGCAGGGCGCGGCGCTGGCGAAATGGCGCCGGAACAGCACGCCATCCGCCGCCAGGGCGTCGAGGTTCGGGGTCCGGACCATATGGCCGAGGCGGCCGATACATTCCCCGCGCCATTGATCCGCGGTGACGAACAGGATGTTGGGGCGGGACGGCAGGGACATGGGGCGCTACTCGACGATGGTTACGCCCCTATGTAACCCGGCCCTATTTCTCGACGAAAGCCTTCTCGATGGCGTAGTGGCCGGCCTTGGAGAAGCTGGCCTCGGCATAGCCGTTGTCGTTGAAGAATTTCACCATCTCGGCCAGCATTTCCGGGCTGCCGCACAGCATCAGCCGGTCGTTTTCCTGCGACAGCGGCGGCAGGCCGATGTCCGAGAACAGCTTGCCGGATTTGATCAGGTCGGTCAGCCGGCCCTGATTGCGGAACGGCTCCCGCGTCACCGTCGGATAATAGATCAGCTTCTCGCGCACCATCTCGCCGAAGAATTCATTGTCCGGCAATTCCTTCTCGATCAGGTCGTGATAGGCGAGTTCGTTCACCTCGCGGACGCCGTGGACGAGGATGATTTTCTCGAATTTCTCGTAAACCTCGGGGTCCTTGATGATCGACATGAAGGGCGCGAGGCCGGTGCCGGTCGACAGCAGGTAGAGATGCTTGCCCGCCAGCAGGTTGTCGGCGATCAGCGTGCCCGTGGGCTTCCGCCCGACGAGGATGGTGTCGCCCACCTTGATGTGCTGGAGACGCGAGGTCAGCGGCCCGTCCGGCACCTTGATCGACAGGAATTCGAGGTGTTCCTCGTAATTGGCCGAGACGACGCTATAGGCGCGCAGCAGCGGCCGGCCGTTCACCTCGAGCCCGATCATGGTGAACTGACCATTGATGAAGCGCAGCGAAGGGTCGCGCGTCGTCGTGAAGGAGAACAGGCGGTCGGTCCAGTGGTGGACGCTCAGCACCCGTTCCTGGTTCAGATTGCTCATCGGGCTCGACTCTCGATCGGGCGGCCGGGACTGCCGCCGGAAAAACCGGGTCTTGGCATAGCCATATCCTGTCCCCTTCGCAAGGTTTCCTGGCGGCGACGAATGATCGCGCATGAGGGGCGCCCTGTTTCGGATTCTCACGGGAACGAGATAAAATCCTGTATAATGCGTAGAATCCAGGAAATATTCATGCTAATGATTTAAGTGCAGGAAAAACATATGTACGGCGGCCTGTCGGTACTTCATGACAATATCGCAACGGTGATGTGAAAAAATGCTCGATGATGTGGATCGCGCCCTGATCGGCCTGATGCAGGCCGATGGGCGGGCCGGTGTCGCCGAACTGGGACAGGCGGTCGGGTTGTCGACCTCGGCGGTGAACGAGCGCGTGCGCAAGCTGCTGGCGCGGGGGGCGCTGCGGGGCATCGTCGCCCTTGCCGATCCGCTGGCGCTGGGCCTTGGCATCGCCGCCTTCGTCACCATCACCCTGGCGCCGGGGGCGGACGAGGCCGGCTTCGTCGCCGCGGTCATGGCCGATGGCGCCGTTCTGGAATGCCATCATGTCACCGGGCCGGCCAATTACCTGCTCAAGGCCCGGGTCGCCGACATGGCCGGGCTCGAAGCCCTGCTGCGCCGCCTGAAGGCCACCGGCGCCCTCGCGCGGAGCGAGACCCAGATCGCCCTGTCCAGCCCCAAGGAGACGACCGCGCTGCCGGTCGATGTGCCGTGATGCCCGACTTGTCCCTGTCCCTGTTCGCCAGCGCCTTCGCGCTCGGCTTTTTCATCGCGATGCCGGTCGGGCCGATTTCCCTGCTGATCCTGCGCCGGACGGTGGCCGGCGGAATCGGCATCGGCGTCGCCACCGGGCTTGGCGCGGCGACGGCCGATACGATCTATGCCGCGCTGGCCGCGTTCGGCCTGTCGGCGGTGACCGCGCTGCTGATTGATGAAGCGTCGCTGCTTGGCATCATCGGCGGTCTCGTGCTGATCTGGCTCGGCATCGGTGGCTTCAGGGCCGCGGGCCGGCGCGGCGGCCTGATGCCCGAGGCGGCGGGGGGCGCCGAGATGGCGAAGGTCGGGGCGGTCGCCCCCGCGTTCTTCACCGCCGTCGCCCTGACCCTGACCAATCCGCTGACGGTCATTTCCTTCGCCGGTGCCTTCGCCGGCATCGGGCTTGCCGCCTCGGCCGGCGGTGGCGCGGCCTTGTCGACGGTGATCGGCCTTGGCCTTGGTTCCGCGACCTGGCAGTTGCTGATCGTGGCGGCCGCTGGCGGGGCACGCCATCTGCTGTCGCCGCGCATCCTGGCGGCGATCGACCGCTTGTCCGGCATCGTGCTGGTGGTGTTCGGCGTGCTGGCCCTGTGGCGGGGATTGCAATGATATCTTAAGGCTAGCGCCGTTAACTCTTGTCACCCGTCATGGCACGGACGTGGGGGGTCGCCATCCCCCGCGCCGACGTGATAAGGGCAGGGAAGGGCGGCGAAATTCGCGCCGTAACGGATTCGGGACAGAATGCGGCGTCTGGCGGTTGCTCTCCTCATCCTCGCGGTTGGCGTTCCGGCGACTGTCGGCGGCGTGTTGCCCGCCGTGCTGATGAGCCGCTTCCGCGCCGAGGTGCCGCCGCTGCCAACGGATATTCCGGCGGCCCGTGTCGCCTTTCGCAGCGCCGATGGTGTCGATCTCGTCGCCTGGTTCGCCGAGGCGGAGGCGCCCAAGGCGACCATCATCCTCGTTCACGGCGCCTCGGGCACGCGGGGCGATGCCTATGTCGGCCTTTACGGCATGATGCGCGACCTGCTGGGCCGGAATTACTCGGTCCTCGCCCTCGACCTGCGCAATCACGGGGACTCGGGCGATGGCCCGCGTGGCCCGACCTTCGGCCCGGACGAGGGGCGCGACATCATCGCCGCCGCCGACTGGATCAAGGCCCGGAACCCGGGCCGCCGCATCGCCGCCTATGGCATCTCGATGGGTGGCAATGCCGTGCTCTACGCCGCCGCCGTCGATCCCCGGATCGAGGCGGTGATCACCCAGGATACCTATGCCCTGGCCCCGCCCGTGATGCGCCGTGGCCTGATCGCCTCGACCGGCCTGCCCGATTATATGGCCGACGCGGTGCTGTGGTCGGCGCGCCATTTCTGGGGTCTCGCCGATGGCGAGGGCCGGGGGATCGAGGTCGCGCCGCGCCTCGGGGCGCGGCCCTGGCTGATCATGCAATCGGTCTCCGATCCGATCGTTCCCGCCGCCGATGCCGAGGCGCTGGCCGCCGCCGATCCCGGCGCCCGCCTGTGGTCGACCCCGGCGCCCGCCGCGAATGATCCGCTGCTGCTGGAGGCCGGGGCCTGGGGCAGTCATGCCCGCGACTATGTCTTCTACCGCGAGGCGTGGATCGACCGGGTGGGAGAGTTCCTCGACGGCAGTTTCGCCGTCCTGTTCGGGTGAGTGCGATGATGCCTTCCCCCGAATCCGGAAACGCGGAAATCCGTCTCAGCACGGGTTTCGACAGCCGTATCCTCTCGGTCAGCCCGGCGTTCTCGGCCATCACCGGCTGGCCCGCGGCCGAGGCCTCGGGCCAGACCCTCGCCATCCTGTTCGGGCCGTGGAGCGACCGGGCCACGGTCGAGCAACTGACCCGCGCCGTCGAGCGGGGCGAGACCCTCGAAGCCCAGCCCATCAAACTCTACAACCATGCCGGCAGTGCCTTCGACGCCCTGGTCGCGGTGACCTCCGACGGCGCGGGCGGCGCCATCTGCGTCGTCAAGGGCACCGAGGGGCCCGCCCCGGGGCTGGTGAAGATACAGGGGCAGGCCAGGCACGCGGTCGTGCCGCCGTCACCGGACCGCGTGCTGCCCGTGCTGATCGAGGCGCAGCGCGACGGTGTCATCGTGGTCGACGATGCCGATCATATTTCCATGGCCAATCAGGCCTTCCTGCGCCTCGTCGGCATGACCCGGGAGGAACTGACGGGGCAACTCATCTCGGCCATCGCCGAACTGCGCTTCCCCCCCGGCGACAGCGACGGCTCGATGGGCGCCGCGACCTTGCTGACCCCCCAGGCACTGGCCACCTCCGCCGCGGTCAGCATGGGGCGCGGCGTCGACAATCGCGGCCATGGTTTCCGGGTCCTGTCGTTCCGGGCAAGCGCGTCGGTGGCCCATGGCGGTCACCGCCAGACCGATCCGCTGGAAGCGCGGCCCGAGGTTTTCGAGGCGACATTGCTGCGCCGGGTCGGGATCGACCAGCACCCGGCCTGCGTCGGCCTGCTCGAGATCGTCGCGGCCGAGGACATGGCGGCCGATCTCGGCTCGATCTGGCGCGATACGCTGGAGCGGCTGCGCATCACGGCCGCCGCCGCCCTCGCCGGAGAATTGCAGCCCGGTGAATTGTTCCTGCCGGTTCGCAGTGACGTTTTCGTCGTCCTGCTGAGCGGGACGCCAAGCCTCGGCTTTGCCATCGACCGGATGCAGGCGATCGCCCAGCTGACCCGCCACAGGCTGGTGGATGAAGGCGGCGCCCTCGCCAGTTTCGAGGTGTTCGGCGGCGCCCTGCTGTTCGATGCGGCCGATCCGGCGCTGGCGCCTGGTCGCGAGGCCGGTGCCCTGGCCCTTGGCCTCGCGGATCGTATCCGCGTCGATCAGAACAGCGGCTATCGCACCGATTCCGTGGTCGCCGACATTCTCGACGAGGGCACGGCGGTCCAGCATCCGGTGCGCAGCCGCGATCTCGGCCCGGCCCGGCAGACGTTGGCCCGCTTCGACGAGCGCTCCACCCGCTGGCTGGCCTGGCTGGCGCGGCGGCACCGGCTGACACCGGCGATGGAGCGGGAATTCGATGTCGCCCTGCTGGGCCGGGTGGTCGAATCCCTGCATCAGGGCGCGGCCCAGGCGGGCGGCGTGATCGTCCCGCTGCAGTATCAGAGCCTGCTGCACGGGCAGACGGCGGATCGGGTAACCACATTGGTGTCCAGCCTGCCGCTGCAGGCGCGGGTTCGTCTTGGCGGGCTGGTGCGGGAATCGCCCCCGGATCTCGAGGGCGAGCGCCTGTTCGCCTTCCTGCGCCGGGTCGCCGGGGTGGGGCGCGGTGTCTGGCTGGTGCTCGACGCGCTCGATGCCCGGGGCATCACGGGCCGCCAGGAAGGCCTGCTGGGCGTGGCTTTCGATCATGCGCGGCTGAACCCCATGATCGAGCGCGACCCGATGCGGGTGAAGCAATTCATCGAGCGTCTGCGCGCCGCCAATCAGCCGGTGCTGGTTTATGGTGTCGAGCGGCCGGAGCAGGCGACGCTGCTGTTCAATACCTTCAGCGTCACCCTGGTCGAAGGTCAGGGCTGCGAGCGTCTCGCGGCCACGCCGCGCCTGGCTCCCGGCCTGATCTGAGCCTTCAGACCGGCAAGGTGACGGTCGCGGTGGTGCCCTTGCCGGGGCCGTCGCTGGCGAAGCCGACCTTGCCCTTCAGCTGGGCGGCCAGGCCACGGATGAGGCGCATCCCGAGGCTTTTCGCTTTTTCCGCCGGCTCCTGACCTTCCGGCAGGCCAAGCCCGTCGTCGGCGATCACGAGGTTCAGCTGGTTGCCGCCGCGATGCAGGGAAATGCGGATCGTGCCGCTGCGCCCCTCGGCGAAACCATGCTTCAGGGCATTGGTCAGCAATTCATTGGCGATCAGGGCGAGGGGCACCGCCCGGTCCATCGGCAGGGCGATGCTGCTGAGGTCGAGTTCGAGGCCGACCCGGCCCCGGGCCGCGCCCTCGCCGGTCAGGCTTTCGCCGATCGAGCGCAGGAAGGCGCCGCAGTCGACGGTGGCGAATTCGCCGCCCTGGTAAAGCTGCTCGTGCAACTGGGCCATGGCCCTGATGCGGTTCACCGTGTCGGTGAAGCCCTGACGTAAGATGGGGTCGCCATATTGCCCCGCCTGCAGCGACAGCAGGCTGGAAACGATCTGCAGGTTGTTCTTGGTCCGGTGGTGCATTTCCTTGAACAGAAGGATGCGCGAGGCCAGCGCCTCCTCCAGTTCCACCGTGCGGGCGGCGAGATTGTCCTTGGCGTGTTCCTCGCGGTCGATGGCGCGCAGGCCAAAGAGGGTCAGGCCGCCGACCAGAAGGCCGGAGCCGAGCACGAACAGGAGGCCGATGCCGGCGTTCTCCCGCCAGTTCTGCAAGGCCGCGTCACGGTCGATGGTGGCGAGGGTGACGAGGGGCAGGCCGTTCATCCGGCGATAGGCGATGATCGAGGGCGTGCCGTCGACGATCGCCGGGGCCTCGACCGCCGCTTCCTCGCGGCCGCCCGACAGATGCTCGTGGAAGAAGGGCGTATAGAGAAAGTCGCGCCCCACCATGTCGTCGTTGATCGGCCAGCGCACCACAAGCCTGCCATCGGTGCGGAACAGCTCCAGCGCCGTGGTCGAGGGGACATGCAGCCCGCCGTGGAACTGGGCGAAATAGCGCATGTCGATCGCCGCGAGGACGACACCGGCGAAGCGGCCGTTCCGTTCCAGCCGGCGGCTGACGCTGAAATAGACCGCGTCGGTCAGCAGGCTGCGGTTGGCCGGGGTGATATAGAATTCCTCGCCGTTCTGATGGGCCATGAAGAAATCGCGGTCGGCGAATTCAGAGGGCGGCTTGCGGCCCTGGCTGGTCGAATAGACCACCCGGCCCTTTTCATCGAGGAACCAGATCGAGCCGATCTGCGGCAGCAGCCGGGCCATGCCGATCAGGCGCAGGCGCTTCGCCTCGGTCGAGAACTGGGGGGCGAGGCCGTCTTCCGCCACCATCTCGACCGCCTGGCGCAGCACGAGGTCCGAGCCCTTGATCGTCCACTGGAAATGCTCGTCGACGACGCGGGACAGCAGTCGCGCCTCGGCCGACGCCGCCACGAGGGCACGCTCGTGGTTGGCCCAGGTCAGGCCGAACCAGGTCAGGAAACCGGCCCCGAGCAGGATCGAGATGATCGACAGCAGGATGGTGCGCGGCTTGCGGCCCGCCCGCTCGATATCGTCGAGCAGGGCCTGGCCGCGCCTCGAAAAGGCGTCCGGACGCGGCCTGATGCCGCCGCCGACCTCGGGGGATACGCTCAACCTTCCAGTCCTAGCCGATCACGATGCGTGGCGCCGGGCGGCTATTGTCGTCTCTCCGCTCCAGCCGCGCCAGTACCTTCCGCGCCAGCTCGAGATAGGCGGCGGCCTGCGGGCTGTCCGGCGCGGTGGCGACGATCGGGCGGCCCGCGTCCGAGGTCTCGCGGATCGCCATGTGCAGCGGAACCTCGCCGAGAAAGTCGACGCCGAGGTCGTCCGCCGTCTGATGCGCGCCGCCATGGGCGAAGATGTCCGAGCGCCCGCCGCAATGGGGGCAGAGGAAATAGCTCATGTTCTCGACGATGCCGAGAACCGGCACCTCCACCTTCTGGAACATGGCGAGGCCCTTGCGGGCATCGATGAGGGCGATGTCCTGCGGGGTCGAGACGATGACCGCGCCCGAGAGCGGCGCCCGCTGGGCGAGGGTGAGCTGGGCATCGCCGGTGCCCGGCGGCAGGTCGATGACCAGAATGTCGAGCGGGGCCCAGGCGACATCGTTCAGCAACTGGCCGATCGCGCTCATCACCATCGGCCCCCGCCAGATCACCGCCTGGTCCTCGGGCACGAGGAAGCCGATCGACATGGCCTTGAGGCCATGGGCTTCCATGGGCACCAGTTTCTTCTCGGCGGTCGTCTTCGGCTTGCCCGACAGGCCGAGGAGGCGCGGCACCGAAGGGCCATAGATATCGGCGTCGAGCAGGCCGACCTTCAACCCCATGGCCCGCAGGCCGAGGGCGAGATTGACCGCGGTCGTCGATTTGCCGACCCCGCCCTTGCCGCTGAGGACAACGATTTCCTTCATATTGCAAGCTCCTTCGCCACGGCCTGGGCCAGCTCGGAAAAAACCAAGGCGCAAGGGTTTTGCGGAGACATTCGTATCAGAG
>NZ_JBAQRT010000317.1:0-22917 GCF_049306435.1 Zavarzinia sp. | reverse complement strand
GCGCAGAGGGGCGCCAGGCTCTTGCCATGCTGCCGGGCGAGGAGTTCGGTCGGCGCCATCAGGCAGGCCTGACGCCCGGCCTCGACCGCGATCGCCATGGCGAAAAGCGCGACCACCGTCTTGCCGGCGCCGACATCGCCCTGCAGCAGGCGCAGCATCCGTAAAGGCGCCGCCAGGTCGCCGGCGATCTCGGCGATGGCCGTCTCCTGCCCGGCGGTGAGGCGATAGGGAAGGGCGGCGCGCAGCTTCTCCTGCACCGCGCCGGTGCCGATCACCGGCCGGCCGCGCTGGCGCCGCAACTGCCGCCGCACCAGCGACAGCGCCAGCTGATTGGCCAGCAATTCGTCATAGGCGAGGCGCTGGCGCGCGGCGCCGTCGGGCGAGACATCCTCGGCCGTTTTCGGGTGATGCAGGGTCTCGAAGGCGCTGCGCCAGGGCGCCCAGCCTTCCCGCGCCAGCAGGTGGCGGTCCTGCCATTCCGGCAGGTCGTCGGGCGCCCGTGCCAGCGCGCCCTGCACGATTTTCGCCATCACCCGCGCGCCGACCCCGGCGGACAGCGGATAGATCGGCTCCAGGGGCGGAATTTTCCCAGCGTCTTCGGGGGCGACGACATGATCGGGGTGGGGCATCTGCAACTGGCCCTCGTAAGCCTCGATCCGGCCCGAGATCACCCGCGTCGCGCCGATGGGCAGCAGGCGCGACAGCCAGTCCCCCTCGGCCTTGAAATAGACGAGGTGCAGTTCGGTGGTGCCGTCGGTCACCACGACGCGGTAAGGCGCCCGCGCGCCCCGGCCGGGCCGGTGGCTTTCGACCGTCACCGTCAGCGTCGCCACCTCGTTCAGCGGCGCCTCGGCGATTGAGGGGCGCAATTGCCGGTCGACGAGGGCGAAGGGCAGATGGAACAGCACATCGATCACCCGCTCCCCGCCCACCGCCTTGGCGACGGGCTTGGCCAGCTTCGGCCCGACCCCGGGCAGGGTCGTCAAAGGCGCGAACAGGGGGAAGAGGGCGGCGGGACGCATGGCCGATGGTTATCGGGTTTTGGCCTTACGCTCAAGCGGGGGGCGCGGGCGGGGCACCTTGCCGGGGACTTCGGTTGGTCCCATAGTGTCGCGGTGGATGAGGAGATATGCCCTCATGGCCGTTACCAACCGCAGCCTCTACGACCGTGATTTCTACGCCTGGGCCAACGAGCAGGCGGCCTTGCTGCGCGCCGGCAAGCTGGACAAGGCCGACATCGCGAATATCGCCGAGGAGATCGAGAGCATGGGGCGCAGCGAGAACGCGAACTCGTCAGCCGCCTCGCCGTCCTCCTCGCCCATCTCCTGAAATGGCGTCACCAGCCGCTGCATCGCTCCGCCTCGTGGCAGGCGACGATCCGCCTCCAGCGCCGCGCCCTCGCCGATCACCTCGCCGACAATCCCAGCCTGAAAGCCCTGCTGTATGAAGCCGTCACCCGCGCCTACGGCACGGCGGTCATCGAGGCGGGCGCGGAAACCGGACTGCCGGAGGCGACCTTCCCGGAGGCTTGTCCTTGGGGTGCGGAGGCTATACTTGAGTCGGCGTTTTTACCGGAGGGGTGAGGGGAGCGGGAAAGGTATTGATTAAAATAAGAATTATGCTCCTCAATATAAAGGGTGTTCTGTCTGCGTCAGAATCTTAGCGGCGAGCATTGAGGGTGCAATGAGAAATACGCCAATTGTTTACCTTGACTCTCAGGATATTTCCCGATTTGGGGATGTCCTTCGAGGAAAATCTGATGGAGATACAGAAAAAATATTCATTGAATTAGAAAAAAGAAAAAACAATGGTGCTGCAATATTTGTTCTAACAATGCCGATTTTGGGAGAAATATTTCAATATGATAGAGATTTTCGAGAAACAACGCTCAAGAAGGCTGAAGCGGCAGAGCGACTTTGCGGAAGGTGGGCGCTCCCCTATCCATCTCGTCTCGTTGCAGCTGAATTTTCAGTTATTGCTCAAAAATTTGGGTTATTAGAGGGGGATAAAAGTTTTAATTTTCTATCTGAAGATAGATATTGGTATCCGAATATTTCAGAAGTTTTTGAAAAATTAAAGGATGATTTCGAATCTATGGTAGATAAAGAAGTATCTTTGTTAAATCTGCCGTCTAGATCTCTAAGACGGCGAGCAAAAAGTGCGGCAATGAAACTAGATTTTCGGTCTATACCGTCATCTTTAATTGAAGATATCGAAGAAAAATATGGTATCAAAAATATAAATTTTAAAAAATTTCTCATGGATCTTATGAAGGGGAAGATTGGATCGGAGCAAGCTAGTCGTATTTTTTTCTCTAGTATCGTTGAACCAAAAAATTTTGTTGAGGTTTATTTTGAAAAAATTTCAAAAGATAACTCTCTCCCTGAGTGGATAAGCGGATTTGGAAAGAAGATTCAGGAAATTCTTCGTGATTTTCGGAATGGTGTTGGTCCGTATATCGGAATAGACGATCATCGTGTCTATATAGAAAATATGATAAAAGAGCAGTCATTGAAAATTGGTCCTAGGGTAGCGATTGAAATAGCGAGAAGTGATGCTAAAGAATTTCATCTTGATGAAAAAATTTTCATGAATTTCAAGGAAAATGGAAACCTTATGTCTCTAATACCTTCGAGTATCGTAATTTCTTCTGTGATTTATCAATATATAAATCAAATAATTGGGTTGAGCGGTGGTTTATCAAAGATCGAGGATAGTTTTGGTGGAGATCTTATTCATGCATTATATATGCCGCATGTAGACCTATGGCGTGGTGATCGACGATTTTCGGCATTAATCAAGCGTGGAATGCCTATCTATGCTAATCGTATTGTGCCGCTGCTCAGAGATCTTCCGGAAATCATTGATGCTTGGCCTGGCAGAAAAAACCCGTGAATGCTCACCGCGTTATTTTTAAAAACCCACTTGTTTTTATAAAGAATTCAGTTGGTGGTCTTGAGGGCTCAGAGAATTCCAAAGCTCTATACAGAGAATTCTGGAAGACCTTATTGAATTTTCTGAAGTTTCTATAGCGCTGTGCCGTATGCTTGGAATTCAGGGAGTTCGTGGACTCTATATGGATCCTGCGATGATTTCTGAAGCGCTGTGCTGCATGCGGCCCGGCCAGAGGCAGGTTTCGAGCGCGCTCGCTGACATTGTGCGCCCAATAGATCGGCACCATCACTGGCGCCCTCGAGAAAGGGCAATCCCCATTCCGCGAACCCCGTCCTCATCACTACGAGTCCGCCGCCTTGAGGATCGAGAGCCAGTCCTGTCGGCCGCCCAGCAGGCGCAGGATGGCGATGTGAGTGTCGGCGATCGTGTAGACGATCAGATGGCTTTGATGGACGTGGATGCGGACGGGCGGGGTGAATTCGCCGCGCTCGCGGGCCAGGGTCGGCATCCGGGCGATAGCCTCGAAGGCGCGGGTCAGGTCGTCGATGTAGCGGTCCGCCTGTTCGATCGACCATGTCGCCGCCGTGTAGCGCCAGATGTCCTCGAGATCGGCCAGGGCACCAGGGGAAAGGCGGTAGGCCGGAGGCTTAACCGGCGCCATGGCCTGCCCGCATACGCCGCTTGAAGTCGGCGGCGTCGAGGGGGCGGGGCTCCCCGCTTTCGACGCCCTCGGTGATGGCGGCTTGCAGGGTTGCCACGGCGGTTTTCCGTTCCTGGTCCTTGCGGATCAGGTCGCGGACATAGTCGCTCGCATTGCTGTAGAGGCCGCTTTCCGCCTGGCGCTCGACCCAGGCCTTCAGCGCGTCCGGCAGGGAAACATTCATCGTTGCCATGTGGGGCATCCTCCCATTCGCGCCTTGCGGCGGGCATATGGCAAAGTTTGCCATGAACGGGCCGGCGAGGGAAGGTGGGCCGCGCGCATCCCCACCCAACCTCCCGCGTGACAGCGGGCGCCGGGCGCCCTATATCTTCCGGCCATGCAGGATGACGGACTCGATATCAGGCGGCGGCGGGCGCGGTTCCGGTCGTGGCATCGTGGCACCAAGGAGACCGACATCATCCTCGGGCGCTTCGCCGATGCCCATGTCGGAGGCTTCGGCGTTGCGGAAATCGCGGCTTACGAGGCGCTGCTCGAGGAAGAGGACCCGGATATCTACGCCTGGGTGACCGGCACCGCGCCGGTGCCCGAGCGGATGCAGGGGCCGGTCATGGATATGCTGCTGGCTTTCGACGTTCACTCCTGAACCCTGTTTCGCCCATGTTCCCCCTCGCTTCCCTGCTCGACGACCGGCCGCGCCTGACCCTTGCCAATGGGCCGGAGGGGGTGGATGCGCTCGTCATCGCCGAAATGGCGCGGCAGTGCGACGTGCTGCATATCGCGCGCGAGGAATCGCGGCTGCAGGGCCTCGTCGCCGCGCTTCAGTTCTTCGCGCCCGATCTCGAGGTGCTGGTGCTGCCGGCCTGGGATTGCCTGCCCTATGACCGGGTCTCTCCGGGTGCGGAAATCACTGCCCGGCGCATGGATGTGCTGAGCCGGCTGGCGGTGCCGAAGAAGGCGGCGGGCGGGCGCGTCATCCTCGTCTCCATCGAGGCGGCGTTGCAGCGCCTGCCGCCCCGGGCCGCCATCGCGGCGCAGAGCCTGCGGGCCAGGGTGGGCGAGGATCTCGCCATCAGCGAACTGGCCGGGCATCTGACCCGCATCGGCTATGTGAAGGTCGGCACGGCGGGCGAGCCGGGCGAATTCGCCGTGCGCGGCGGGATCGTCGATATCCTGCCGCCGGGGGCGGAGGAAGGTTACCGCCTCGATTTCTTCGGCGACACCATCGAGAGCATCCGCCGTTTCGATCCCGCGAGCCAGCGCACCACCGGCACCGCCGGGGAAATCGCCCTGGTGCCGGCCTCGGAAGTGCCCTTCGAT
Organism: Zavarzinia sp.; assembly: GCF_049306435.1. Taxonomy (NCBI): domain Bacteria; kingdom Pseudomonadati; phylum Pseudomonadota; class Alphaproteobacteria; order Rhodospirillales; family Zavarziniaceae; genus Zavarzinia; species Zavarzinia sp. The sequence goes on along the minus strand of NZ_JBAQRT010000317.1, from coordinate 18,044 downwards.
CAGGAGGCGATCCGCCATTTCCGCCAGGCCTATGTCGAGCTGTTCGGCGCGGTGACCGAGGAAGACCCGCTCTATGAGGCGGTTTCGGCCGGAAGGCGCCATGCCGGGGTCGAGCATTGGCTGGCGCTGTTCCACGAGCGGCTGGATTCGATCCTCGACTATTGCCCCGGCGCCCTGGTGACCGAGGATGCCCAGCTCGACGCCGCGATCGAGGCGCGCCTCGCCCTCGTCACCGATTATCATGCCGCCCGCGTGGCCGCCCGCAGCCAGAAGACGATGGTGGTGCAGGGCACGGTCTACAAGCCGCCGCCGCCCGGGCTTCTGTATCTGACCGGCGATACGCTGGAAAAGGCGCTGGACCGGCGCCGGGTGCGGATATTCGAGCCCTTCACCTCGGCCAAGGCGGCCATCGACCTGAAGGGCAAGCCGGGCCGCGACTTCGCACCGGAGCGGGCCCAGGGCGGCAGCCCCTATCAGGCGCTGGCCGGCCATCTCGCCGCCACCGTCCAGGCGGGCAAGCGGCCGGTGGTCGCCGCCGCCTCGACCGGCTCGCGCGACCGGCTGATGATGGTGCTGCGCGATCATGGCATCGAGCCCATCATGGCCGTGGACAACGCGAAGGCGATCGGCGACCTGCCGCGCAATTGCGTCGCCCTCTGCATCCTCAATGTCGATCACGGTTTCGAGACGGCGGAGATGGCCGTCGTCTCGGAACAGGACCTGCTGGGCGACCGGCTGATCCGCGCCTCGCGCCGGGCGCGCAAGGCCGACAATTTCCTGACCGACGCCACCACCCTGTCGATCGGCGACTATGTCGTCCATGTCGATCACGGCATCGGCCGCTTCGAGGGCCTGAAGACCATCGAGGTGACGGGCGCGCCGCACGATTGCCTGCACCTGACCTATGACGGCGGCGACAAGCTGTTCCTGCCGGTCGAGAATATCGAACTGCTCACCCGCTATGGCTCGGGCGAGGGGGAGGTCCAGCTCGACAAGCTGGGCGGTGGCGCCTGGCAGGCGCGCAAGGCCAAGCTGAAGCGGCGCATTCGCGAGATCGCCACCCATCTGATCGATATCGCGGCCAAGCGCGCCCTGAAGACGGCGGCGCGGCTCGATGTCTCGGACGGGCTCTATCAGGAATTCTGTACCCGTTTCCCCTACGAGGAGACGGAAGACCAGTTGAAGGCCATCGCCGACGTGATGGCCGACATGACCTCGGGCAAGCCGATGGACCGGCTGGTCTGCGGCGATGTCGGCTTCGGCAAGACCGAGGTGGCCCTCCGCGCCGCCTTCATCGGCGCCCTGTCGGGCAAGCAGGTCGCGGTGGTGGCGCCGACGACCCTGCTGTGCCGCCAGCATTTCGCGACCTTCTCCAAGCGCTTTGCCGGGCTTCCGGTGCGGATCGGCCAGCTCTCCCGCCTCGTCACGGCGAAGGAAGCGGCCGAGACGCGGAAGGGCCTCGCCAGTGGCGATGTCGATATCGTCATCGGCACCCATGCGCTGCTCGGCAAGACCATCGCCTTCAAGGATCTCGGCCTTCTCGTCATCGACGAGGAACAGCATTTCGGTGTGAACCACAAGGAGCGGCTGAAGCAGCTGCGCGCCGATGTCCATGTCCTCACCCTGACGGCGACGCCCATTCCGCGCACGCTGCAGCTCGCCATGTCGGGCGTGCGCGAGCTGTCGATCATCGCGACGCCGCCGGTGGATCGCCTGGCGATCCGCACCTTCGTCATGCCCTTCGATCCCGTGGTGATCCGCGAAGCCCTGCTGCGCGAGCATTATCGCGGCGGGCAGAGCTTCTATGTCGTGCCGCGCATCGCCGATCTCGACGATGCCGCCGAATTCCTGCGGGAGCATGTGCCCGAGGTGAAATTCGTCAAGGCCAACGGCCAGATGGCGGCGGGCGAGCTCGACGATGTGATGAACGCCTTCTACGACGGCAAGTTCGACGTGCTGCTGGCGACCACCATCGTCGAATCCGGCCTCGACATTCCGACCGCGAACACGCTGATCGTGCATCGGGCCGACATGTTCGGCCTCGCCCAGCTCTATCAGATCCGGGGCCGCATCGGCCGCTCCAAGAACCGTGCCTTCGCTTACCTCACGACGCCGCCCCGCATGAAACTCTCCTCGACGGCGGAGCGGCGGCTGGAAGTCCTTCAGTCGCTGGAGGAACTGGGCGCGGGCTTCACCCTCGCCAGCCACGATCTCGACATTCGCGGCGCCGGCAACATGCTGGGCGAGGAACAGTCGGGTCACATCCGCGAGGTCGGCTTCGAGCTCTATCAGGAGATGCTGGAGGAGGCGATCGCCAATGCCCGCCTCGCCGGCGGCGGCAAGGACGAGGCGGACGACGGCGAATGGTCGCCGCAGATCAATGTCGGCGCCTCGGTCCTGATCCCGGAAGGTTACGTCGCCGACCTGGACCTGCGCATGACCCTCTATCGCCGCATCTCGCGCCTCGAGAGCAGGGGCGAGATCGACGGTTTCGCGGCCGAGCTGATCGACCGTTTCGGCCCGCTGCCGGACGAGGTGAAGAACCTCCTCTCCATCGTCGAGATGAAGGCGATGGCCAAGCGCGCCGGCATCGAGAAGCTGGACGCGGGGCCGAAGGGCGGCACCGTCACCTTCCGCAATCAGGCCTTCGCCAATCCGGCCGGCCTCGTGCAGTGGCTGTCGAAATCGGCGGGAACGATCAAGCTGCGCCCCGATCAGAAGCTGGTCTGGCTGCAGGACTGGTCGGACCTCGACAAGCGCCTGAAGGGCGCCTTCCACCTGGCGCTGCGCCTCGCGGAAATAGCCGATGCCGCGCCGGACAAGGCCCCGGCGCCGATCGTGGCGCAACCCCCGAAGGCGCAACCCCCGAAGGCGCAGTTGGCGAAACCCCAGATCCAGAAGCCTCCGCCTCCCCGTACCGGTCGGCGCTGACGGTTACAGCCGCTCGCCCAGCAGGTGGGCGATGAAGCGGTTGAACAATTCCGTCTGGCTGGAAATGCCCAGTTTGGCGTGGATGTTCTTGCGGTGGATCTTCACCGTGCCTTCCGCGATCTTGAGATTGCGGCCGATCGACAGGCTGGAATGGCCGCGCAGCACGAGGCTGACCACCTCCTGCTCCCGCGCGGTGAGAAGGCCCGGCATGAAGTTGCGAAAGGCACGCTCCAGCGGGCCGTCGTCGCCCGGGCCGGCCAGGTCGACGGCCGGGCGCCAGTGCCGCGCGATCAGCGCGGTGACAAGGGGCGCCGCCTGGCGCAGCAGCTCGAACTCCGCGTCCGAAAAGGCCGCATGGCCGTTCTGGCGCATCAGCGAATAGGCGATGCGGGTCGTCGGCGACAGGGCCGCGATGAAGACAATTTCCTCGGCGAGCGCCCCCGTCTCCATCGAGATGCACGGGTGGACGAGGGGCGAGTTGAAATAATCGCCGGAAAAGAAATCGTCGGGCGCGAGCTCGCCCAGGCGATAGAGACCTTCTGCGATCCCGCGGCGGCAGGCGGCATAGACCGCGTCGAGGAGATAGGTGCCGCCGAGATAACTGGCCATGATGTCCGGCGGCGAAACCCGGCGCAGCCCGTCGTGCAGGAGCAGGGGCGAATTCTCCCCCGGATAGGCGAAGGCGCAGGACAGGTCGAAGGACACGAGCCGGCACAGCGCCTCGTCGAGGCCGGGGGCGAAGCCGGCCTGGCCGATGCGGGCGACAAGGCCCGGCGTATGCTCATGCCAGCGGCCGAGTTCCCCTGTTGCCACGCAGCCCCCACCGTTAACGATCCCGGGCAAAACCCTATCCCTTTGGGGATATATACGCAACGCGGGGGCGCCATCGACCATCCATCGTCAGGAAACTTAATTGCGGCTGAAACAAATGCCGCGGGCCATCGTGTGGAGTATCGGTCATGGCGGGGCGTCTGGCGGGCAAGGTCGCGATTATTTCAGGCGGGGCGACGGGGATGGGCGGTGCCGCCTCGGAACTCTTCGCCGCCGAAGGGGCGAAGATCGCCATCATCGACCGCAATGAAAGTGCCGCCGAGGAAACCGCCGGCCGGATCCGCGCCGCCGGCGGCGAGGCGGCGGTCTTCGTCGCCGATGTCTCGGACGAGGCGCAGGTAAACGCGGCGGTCGCGGCCGCCACGGCGCATTTCGGCCCGGTCACCGTCCTGTTCAATCACGCTGGCTCGATCGTCATCAAGCCCTTCCTCGAAACGACCCTGGCCGATTGGGAATGGCTGCATGCGGTCAACGTGCGCTCGATGTTCCTGATGACCCGGGCGGTCCTGCCGGGCATGATCGCGGCCGGCGGCGGCTCGATCGTCTGTACCTCCTCGATCTCGGCCGTGCTCGGCACGCCGATGGAAGTGCTTTACGACACGACGAAGGGCGCCTGTCACATGTTCGCCCGGGCGATCGCGGTCGAGTTCCGCGATCGCAATATCCGCTGCAACGCGGTCTGCCCCGGCTTCATCCGCACCCCTCATGGCCTTCGCGAGGTCGCCGAGTTGCAGGCCCTCGGCGTCGATGTCTCGGAAGCCGCGATCGCCGCCCAGCAGGGCCGCATCGGCGAGCCCGAGGAGGTGGCCAAGGCCGCGCTGTTCCTCGCCTGTGACGATTCGAGTTTCATCAGCGGCACGCATATCTACGTCGACAACGGCTTCAGCGCCATATGATTGCCACAATTCGGGCTGGCCAAGGCGACGAATCCTCGGCTACAGTTTCAATCTTCCGGCGGAGCGTCGGCGTATTGGGGGCGATTTCATGCCGAAAGCCATGAGGGCCTATATTCGCTTCGCGGACTCGATCAGTCATTACTCGGGTCTGTTCGCGATGTATCTCGTGTTCGTTCTTCTTCTCATCTTGCTCTATGCCTCGGTCATGAAGGTATTTTTCCTGCCTCTCAACTGGGGCGTGGAGACGGCTCAATTCGTGATGGTGTCCTATTACTTGCTGGGTGGGGCCTGGGCCCTGCGCCATGACGAGCATGTCCGCATGGACCTGCTCTATGGCGGCTGGACGGTGAAGCGGAAGGCCAAGGTGAACCTCTTCACCGACTGCGCGATGATCTTCTTTCTCTGCATGCTGCTGTTTGGCGGCATCGCCAGTTCGATCTACGCGATCGAGACCGGCGAGCGCAGTTTCTCCGCCTGGCGGCCCTATGTGGCGCCGGTGAAGATCGTCATGTGCATCGGCATCCTGCTGACGCTGATCCAGGCCGTGGCGATCCTGTTCAAGGACTGGGCCACCATCAGGGGCGAGGCCGTGTCGTGAGTTACGAGTTCATCGCCCTTCTGATGTTCGCCAGCATGATGCTGCTGCTCCTCACGGGGCAGCGGGTCTTCGCCGTCATCGGCTTCGTCGGCTCGGCCGCCGCGCTCCTCCTGTGGGGCGACGGCTCGGCCGAACTCAGTTTCACCTCGGCGATGAAACTGATGAAGTGGTATCCGATGCTGACGCTGCCGCTCTTCGTCTTCATGGGTTACATGCTGGCGGAATCGCGCATCGCCGACGATCTCTACAAGATGTTCCATGTCTGGATGGGGCCTTTGCGTGGCGGTCTCGCCGTCGGCACCATCCTGCTCATGGTCATCATTTCGGCGATCAACGGGCTTTCGGTCGCCGGCATGGCCGTGGGCGCGACCATCGCCATGCCCGAGCTGCTGCGCCGCGGCTATGACAAGATCATGGTGACCGGCGTCATCCAGGCCGGATCGACCCTCGGCATCCTGGTGCCGCCCAGCGTCGTCCTCGTGCTCTATGGCATGATCGCACGCCAGCCGGTGGGCCATCTGTGGATGGCGGGGGTGTTTCCCGGCCTCCTCATGGCGGCGCTGTTCATCGTCTATATCGTCGTGCGCAACCTGCTGCAGCCGGAACTCGGTCCGCCGCTGTCGAAGGAGGAGCGGGCGCAATATTCCTGGGCCGACCGTATCGCGCTGCTGCGCGGCGGGATCATTCCGCTCGCCATCTTCATCTCGATGACCGGCCTGTTCCTGACCGGGGTCACCAGCCTGGTCGAGAGCTCGGCCGTGGGCGCGACCGCCTCGGTCCTCGCGGCGATCGTCCGCGGGCGCATGACCTGGAAGGTGTTGCACGACACGACGCGGAAGACGCTGGGCGTGTCCTGCATGTTCATGTGGATCCTGCTGGCCGCGCTGTGTTTCGGCGCCGTGTTCGACGGTCTCGGCGCGGTCAAGTCGATCGAGCATCTGTTCGTCGGCGAGATGCATCTGGACCGCTGGACCATCCTCATCCTGATGCAGCTGACCTTCCTGATCCTCGGCGTCTTTCTCGACGACACGGCGATGCTGGTCATCGTCGCGCCGCTGTTCATTCCGCTGGCTGGCGCGCTCGGCTTCGACCTGGTGTGGTACGGCGTGCTCTACACGATCACCTGTCAGGTCGCCTATCTGACGCCGCCCTTCGGCTACAACCTGTTCCTGATGCGCTCCATGGCGCCGCCGGAGATCACGCTGACCGATATCTACCGTTCGGTCGTGCCCTTCGTCGGGCTGATGATCCTCACCCTCGTCATCATCGGGATATTCCCCGAGATCGCGACCTGGCTGCCCAATCATTTTTACGGCAACGACTGATTTCACCGCATTTACAGTGGAGGCCAAGATGAAGAAGACCAACAGGCGTGATTTCCTGAAGAAGGCCGGCCTCGCCACGGCCGCCACCGCCGGCGCCGCCACGATCGGCGCGCCCTACGTCAAGGCGCAGGAGCCGATCAAGTGGCGCCTGCAGACCTATGCCGGCTCGGTTCTGGGCCAGCATGTGACCAAGCCCATGGTCGATGCCTTCAACAAGGCGGCCAAGGGCGAAATGGTGATCGAGCTTTTTTACGCCGATCAGCTGGTGCCGACGGGCGAGCTGTTCCGCGCCTTGCAGAGCGGCACGATCGATGCCGTCCATTCCGACGACGACTCGATGTCGGCCCCGGTCGAGATCTCGGTCTTCGGCGGTTACTTCCCTTTCGCCACCAAACATGCCCTCGACGTGCCGACCCTGTTCACCCAATACGGTCTCGCCGATATCTGGCGCGAGGCCTACAAGAAGGCGGGCGGCGTCGTCTGGCTTTCGGCGGCCGGCCAGGATCCCTGCAACTTCAACACCAAGAAGCCGATCCGCTCGCTCGAGGACCTGAAGGGTCTGCGGCTCTACACCTTCCCGACGGCGGGCCGCTTCCTCGCCCAGTTCGGCGTGGTGCCGGTGTCGATCCCCTATGAGGACGTGCAGGTCGCGGTGCAGACCGGCGAGCTCGACGGCATGTCCTGGTCGGGTATCACCGAGGATTACACGGTGGGCTGGGCCGATGTGACCAAATATTTCCTCACCAACAATATCTCGGGCGCCTGGATCGGTTCCTGGTTCGCCAACGAGAAGCGCTGGGCCGAACTGCCGGAACACCTGAAGCAGCTCTACATGTCCTGCGTAGAAGCCAGCCACACCTACCGCAACCAGTGGTACTGGGGCGGCGAGGCCAAGCTGCGCGCCACCGGCACCAAGCTGGAGCTGACCACCGTTCCGGCCGCCGAATGGGGCAAGGTCGAGGATGCGGCCCTGAAGTTCTGGGACGAAATCGCGGCCGAAAGCGAACTGAAAGCCAAGGTCGTCGGCATCTTCAAGGACTATAACGCCGTCCTCAAGAAGGCGTCCGGCATCTATTCCTGCGGCTGATCGCGCGAAAGGAAAGGCCCGGCACGCCGTTTCGCGCGTGCCGGGTTCACCTTCGGTTGACAGGGGCTCGCCTCCGGCGTCACCCTTGACGTGCAACCGGGGAGGGGCGGATGGCCCTGATGAGCTTCATCACCAAGCAATTCGTCGACGTCATCCAGTGGATGGAAGAAGGGGCAGGGGTGCTCGCCTTCCGCTATCCGATGGAAGGGCGCGAGATCCAGAACGGAGCGACACTGGTGGTGCGCGAGGCGCAGGCGGCGGTGTTCTTCGATGAAGGCCGTTTCGCCGACCGTTTTCAGCCCGGTACCTACACGCTGACCACCAATACACTGCCGGTGCTGACCTATCTGGAAAACTGGGACAAGGGCTTCGAATCTCCCTTCAAGTCCGACGTCTATTTCTTCAGCACGCGCGAGCAGATCGACCGCAAGTGGGGCACGCCCCAGCCCATCACCCTGCGCGATCCGGAATTCGGTCCCATCCGCCTGCGCGCCTTCGGCAGTTACAGTTTCGTCGTCGAGGATGTCGAGATCTTCTGGCGGAAGCTGGTGGGCACCGCCGAGCGGCTGACTGTCGCCGATGTCGAAGGCCAGCTGAAGGCGGCGATCCTGACCGCGCTCGCCAGCCGCCTCGGCAAGGGGGAGGTGGCCTTTCTCGATCTGGCGGCCAGCCAGCAGGACCTGTCGGCGACGCTGGCCGAAGCCGTACGGCCGGCTCTGGCGGATCACGGCCTCGCCCTGCGCAGCTTCTACGTCCAGAGCCTGTCGCTGCCCGAGGCGCTTCAGGCAAGGCTCGACAAGGTCGCGGCCATGCGCATGGTGGGCGACCTCGACCGCTACGCCAAATTCCAGGCGGCGGATGCGATAGAGGCGGCGGCCGCCAACCCGGGCGGCGTTGCCGGCGCGGGGGCCGGCATGGCGGCCGGCCTCGCCATCGGTCAGGCGATGATGCCGGGCCTTGGCGCCGGCACGGCGCCGCCGGTTGAAGATCCCATCGCGCTGCTGGAGCGTCTGGCCGGCCTTCGCGACAAGGGCATCCTGAGTCCGCAGGAATTCGATGCCAAGAAGGCGGAACTCCTCGCTCGCATCAAGTAATATCGATGATATCCTTTCCCTGTCCCGCCTGCGGGGCCGAGGTGCCCTTTCGCGGCAGCCATTCGGTCTATGCCGTCTGCGCCTATTGCGGCTCCATGATCGTGCGGCGGGATGCCAAGATCGAGCGTATCGGCAAGATGGCCGGGCTTGCCCCGGACATGAGCCCGTTTCAGATCGGCAGCATCTGTTCCTGGGACGAGCGCGATTTCACGCTCGTCGGCCGGCTGAAGGTCGGCTGGGCCGATGGCCAGTGGAGCGAATGGTATGCCCTGGCCGACGACGGCAGCGATGCCTGGCTGGCGGAAGCGCAGGGAACCTATGCCTTCAGTCGGGACGAGCCCCTACCGCGGGACGATTACGCCGGGGAAGTGCTGCGCGCCCTCGATGCCTATGTCCGGGCCGGCGCGGGCAAGGGCCAGCGCAATCCCCTGGGTGAAAGCTTCCGGTATGCGGGCGGTGTTCTCAAGATCGTCGATCTGCGTCCCGTCACCTGCCTCGGCAGCGAGGGGGAACTGCCCTTTGCCGCACCCGAGGGACGGAAGGCCTGGTCGGTCGATCTCCTCGGCCCCCGGGGCGAATTCGGCTGCATCGAACTGGGCAGCGGGCCGACACGGTTCTTCGCCGGCCGCTATCTCGACTGGGATGCCTTGCAGGCCCGTAACCTCCGGGTGCTGGAGGGCTGGTCATGAGCGGATCGGTCCGGCTGTTCGATTGCCCGTCCTGCGGTGGCACCATCACGCTGCGCGCCGCCGGTCATTCGATCGAGGCGATCTGCCTTCACTGCGGCGCGACCGTCGATGTCGCCAACCCGTCGCTGAAACTCATCCGCGAGGCCACGCAGGCCGTGCCCGAAACGCTGATCGACATCGGCGCGCGGGGCACGCTGGAGGGCATCCCATGGGAAGTCATCGGTTATGTCCTGAAGTCCGATGGCCCCGGGGTCTATTTCTGGGAGGAATATCTTCTGTTCAACCCCTGGCATGGCTTTCGTTTCCTCTCCCAGTCGGCCGGACACTGGAGTCTGGCCCGGCTGCTGAAGGTCGAGCCGGAAGGCGGGGCGGGCGCCAGTGTGCTGACCTTGGACGGCACGGTTTTTCAACGGATCCTGTCGGGCAGGGCCATCGTCCAGGCGGTGAAGGGCGAATTCTACTGGCGCACCAGCGTCGGCGAGAGTGTCGACGTCCGGGATTACATCGCGCCGCCCCGGATGCTGTCGGTCGAAATCTCGGCGGCCGAGATCAGCTATTCGCTGGGAACCTATGTTCCCCGGGAGGTCGTGGCCGTGGCCTTCTCGATCCCGATCGACGTGATGCCGCCCGTGAAGGGCGTCGGCGCCCATCAGCCGCCGCCTTTCGTCACCCGGCAATTGCAGGATGTCGTCAGGATCGCGATGATCGCCGGCGCGGGCGCGCTCGCCATCTGCCTCGTCCAATGGGGCATGTTCCCCGAATCCCGGGCCTTGGGCCAGGCCTTCGACTGGGCGCCGTCGCAGCGCGACCAGACCTATGTCTCGCCGCCCTTCGAGATCGCGCGCCGGGGTGCCGTCGCCATCACCACGGAAGCGCCCGCGCTCGCCAACGATTGGGTCGAGGCCAGCGTCAGCCTGACCAACGAGGCGACGGATGAAACCTCGTCCGTTATCCTCGGCATGGAATTCTATTCGGGCTATGACGACGGCTACTGGACGGAGGGCAGCCGACAGGCGACGGGGGTGATTTCCGCCGTTCCGCCCGGGACCTATACCCTGGCGCTCGACGTCGATGCCGGGGCCTTCAACCGTGGCCAGTCGGTCCCGCTGGGGGTCGCGGTCGACACCGGGGCGATGTCGGTGGGCAGTCTCGTTCTCGCCCTCGGCCTGATCATGGCCTGGCCGATGATCCTCCTGATACTCCGCATTCATTTCGAGCACCGGCGGCAGGCGGATAACGCGGATGGCTGAGGGGAGGGGGAGATGCTGAAACTCTACATCGCCTTCTGCGCGATGGTCATCGCCGGTCTCGTCTACGCCAATGCGACGGGCTTGGCCCTCGGCAGTATCAACACGACCACCGTCCGGGCCGGCGCCGCGCCGGGCCTGTCGCACAAATAGGGAAACGGGCATGGAAATCCTCGATCTCATCCAGCTGAAATATGTCGTCGGCGCCATCGTCTATTCCGCCATCGGCATCGCCATTTTCGCCGCCGGCTTCCTCCTTCTCGACCTGCTGACGCCGCGCGTGGGCGTGTGGCGCGAACTCGTCGAGAAGCAGAATGTCGCGATGGGCATCTTCCTCGGCGCGATCGCGCTCGGCATCGCCATCATCGTCGCCGCGTCGATCCACGGCTGACGGCGCAGGAATCATCTTGGCGCCGCTTCTGCTTGCTTCCGTCTTCGTCATCGCGACCTGCGGCCTCCTCTACGAGTTGATCGCGGGCACGCTGGCCAGCTATCTGCTGGGCGATTCCGTCACCCAGTTCTCGACCATCATCGGCTGTTACCTGTTCGCCATGGGTGTCGGGTCGTGGGCGTCGCGCTATGTCACGCGGAACCTGATCGCCTTCTTCGTTCGGGTCGAGATCCTGGTCGGTCTCGTCGGCGGCGCCTCGGCGGCGGTGCTCTTCCTGATGTTCGAGCATGTGGGCTCGTTCCGGGTGCTGCTCTATGCCGTCGTCGGCCTCGTCGGGATGCTGGTCGGGGTCGAGATCCCGATCCTGCTGCGCATCCTGAAGGACGAGCTGGAATTCAAGGATCTGGTCTCCCGCGTCTTCACCTTCGATTACATCGGCGCGCTCTTCGCCTCGATCCTGTTCCCGCTGGTGCTCGTGCCCTATCTCGGTCTCGTCCGGTCCTCCTTTCTGTTCGGGACGCTGAATGTCCTGGTCGCGGGTTGGGTGCTGATCATGGTGCGGCGGCATGTGCCGGCGCTGCGGCTGCACATGGGGGCGGTCGTCGCTTCCCTTGCATTGCTGATCGGCGGCTTCATCGGGGCGGAGCGGATCACCGCGCTGGCCGAAACCAGCAGCTATGCGGGGACGGTCATCTTCGCCGAATCCTCGCCCTATCAGCGTATCGTGCTGACCCGGCGAAACGAGGATCTGCGGCTTTACCTCAACGGCAATCTGCAATTCTCCAGCCTCGACGAATATCGCTATCACGAGGCGCTGGTGCATCCCTTGCTGGCGTCGCTGGCCGCGCCGCGCCGGGTCCTCGTCATCGGTGGCGGCGATGGCCTCGCGATCCGCGAAATCCTGAAATACCCGGCGGTGGAGAGCATCACCCTCGTCGATCTCGATCCGGCGATGACGCGGCTGTTCTCCACCAACCCCATGCTGGTTTCGCTGAATGGCGGGGCCTTTGCCTCGCCCCGGGTCACGGTCGTCAATGCCGACGCCTTCCTGTGGCTGCGGGACCGGATCGAGCAAAAGGGACCGCGGTTCGATGCCATTGTCATCGACCTGCCGGATCCGTCGAATTTTTCGATCGGCAAGCTCTATTCCCTCAGCTTCTACCGGCTGCTCGATAGCTTCCTGGCCGAGGGGGGCGGCTTCGTGGTGCAAAGCACCTCGCCGCTCGTTGCCCGGAAGTCTTTCTGGTGCGTGAACAACACGATCGCGGCGGCGGGTTTCGTCACCTCGCCCTATCATGCCTATGTGCCGTCCTTCGGCGACTGGGGCTATGTCCTCGCCACAAGGGGCTTCTATCTGCCGCCGGTGGAATATCCGGCGGGCCTGCGCTTCCTCACCATCGCCGGCACGGCGGAAATGTTCCGCTTTCCGCCCGATATGGCCCGGGTCGAGACCGGCATCCAGCGCCTCGACGACCAGGTGCTGATCCATTATTTCGACGACGAATGGTCGTCCTACCTCGTCTACTGACATGGCGCGAAAGCCCCCGACCCGACGCCAGGTGATGGCCGCGGGCGCCGCCGGCGGCGCCCTGCTGGCGGCCGGCGCCCTGACGCTGGAGCGGGCGCCCTATGTCGTGCCGGGGCGCATCCTGGGTGCCGATGCCGCGCAGGGCCACCGCTTGCGCGGCGGCGGCTTTCCCCCGGTGACGGCGGAGCGGACGACCGGCGTCGCCATCATCGGCGGCGGAATCGCCGGCCTCGCCGCGGCCCGGCACCTGACGCAGCGCGGCTTCACCGATTTCACCCTGTTCGAGCTGGAGGGCGAGGCAGGCGGCAATGCCGTCTCGGGCCGGAATGACGTTTCCGCCTACCCCTGGGGGGCGCATTACGTGCCGCTGGCGACGGAGGAATCCACCGAAGTCCGCCGTCTGTTCGAGGACCTGGGCATCATCACCGGTTACGATGCAGCCGGGCTGCCGATCTACGACGAATTCATGATTTCCGCCGCCCCGCAGGAGAGGCTGTTTCTCCATGGCCGCTGGCAGGACGGGCTGGTGCCGCTGCTTGGCGTCAGCGCGGCGGAGCGGGCCGAATTCGCGCGCTTTCACGAACGGATGGAGAATTTCGGGACACGGCGTGGGGCTGACGGCCGCCGTGCCTTCGCCATTCCGGTCGACGCAAGTTCGGCGGATGCGCATTTCCGCGCTCTCGACCGCGAGACCATGAAGGACTGGATGAACCGCCAAGGTTTCACCGCCGATCGTCTGCATCAGCACGTCGATTATTGTTGCCGGGACGATTATGGCACGAGCCATGAGGCAACCTCGGCCTGGGCCGGTATCCATTATTTCGCCGCGCGCAGTGGCCGCGCCGCCAATGCCGGACCGGACGCCGCGGTGACCTGGCCCGAGGGCAACGGCTGGCTGGTCCAGCGCCTGGCCAGGGGTTGCGAAACCCGGATCGAGACCGGGATGCTGGCCTTCCGGATCGAGGAAAGGCCGCGGGGTGTCGCCATCGATATTCTCGACACGATCAAGGGAACCAGTTTCCGGGTCAGGGCGAGGACGGCGGTGCTGGCGGTGCCCCGCTTCATCGCGGCGAGATTGCTGCCCCGCCTCGATGCCGATGGTTTTTCCTACGCCCCCTGGGCCGTCGCCAATATCACCCTAGGCCGCGTGCCGGAGGGTAGGGGGCAGGCCCTGGCCTGGGATAACGTGGTCTTCGGCAGCAGGCTGCTGGGCTATGTCGTCGCCACCCATCAGGACCTGCGCATGGTCGAGGGCCGAACCGTGCTGACCTATTACTGGCCGCTGTCGCACCTGCCGCCAGCGGAAGCACGGCAGGAGGCCTTGTCGCGCGATATCGCCGGTTGGCAGGCGATCTTCCTCGAGGAATTGCTGCGCATTCATCCCGAACTCGAGGGCACGGTGGAACGGGTGGATGTCCGCGTCTTCGGTCATGCCATGATCCGGCCGGTGCCGGGCTTCATCTGGGGCGAGGCGCGGCGCCGGGCTCTCCTGTCGCGGCCGCCGGTCTTCGCCGCCCATTCGGATCTCGGCGGCATGTCGATCTTCGAGGAAGCCTATGTCTCCGGCATCGGGGCGGCCGGGAAGGCGCTGGACTATCTCGCCGGGATGAGGGAAGGCTGAAGCGATGACCACGAGCCTGAATCATCGCCCCGGCACCCATGTCCTGGCCGACTTCTGGGACTGTGCACCCGGGCTCGACGATGCCGATGCCCTGCGCCGCCTGTTGCTGTCGGCGGCGGAGGCCTGCGGTGCCCGGGCGATCGACATCAAGGTGCATGATTTCGGCGAGGGGGCCGGCGTGACCGGTTTCGCCCTGCTGGCCGAATCCCACATCAGCGCCCACAGCTGGCCCGAGCTTGGGTATCTCGCCTTCGATATCTTCCTTTGCGGCGATCGCGATCCGGCCCCGGCGCTCGACATCTTTCGTCGGCACTATCGCCCGGCTCGGGAGGAGATACGCCGCGTGGAGCGGGGCCTCGCGTTCAGCGATCGCGCAGGTGGTGGCCGCTGATTTCCGTGCCGGCGTCGGGGGCGAGGCGCCCGTTCCACAGGACCGACAGCAGGGAAATGCCGGTCACCACCAGGAAGGCGGCGGAGAAATCGCCGGGGGCGGGAGTGTCCCTGTCGCCCAGCGCCATGCCGACATGCAGCACGCTGGCGGCGATGCAGACGCCGGCCGACAGCATCAATTGCTGGAACGTCGTGTAGAAGCCGGTGGCCGCGCTCATCCGCGCCGGCTCGATCTCGTCATAGGCGACGGTGTTCAGCGCCGTGAACTGCAGCGACATGGAAAAACCGCTGGCGACCAGCACGGCGAAAATCGCGGCATGGGGCCAGGCCGCGTCGAAGAAGGCACAGATGCCATACAGCAGGCTGCACAGCACGCCGTTCACCATCAGGCAGGTGCGAAAACCATAGGCGCGCAGCAGGCGAGGCGCGAAGGCCTTCATGGTCATGGCCCCGACCGCGGTCGCCAGCACGAGGGAGCCCGACTGGGCGGGGTTCAGCCCGAAGGAGAGCTGGAACATCAAGGGCAGCAGGAAGGGATGGGCGCCCTGCGTTACCCGGGTCAGCGAGCCGGCGATCATCGACAGGCGGAAGGTCGGGATCCGCATCAGGGAGATGTCGAGAATGGGCGAGGGGTGGCGCCGCGCATGACGAAGATAAAGGGCGCCGAAGACGAGGCCGCTGGCGGCGAGGCCGATCGCGATCGGGCCTTCGCCCTCGCGGCTCGCCAGTTCCGCGCCGAAGAACAGGCTGCCGAGGGCGAGGCCCGACAGGATCATGCCCAAGACATCGAAGCGGCTGCCGGGCGGCGCCGGCTCCCGGGTGTTCTCGAAATAGATCGAGGACAGCACCAGTCCTGCGAGGCCGATCGGGATATTGATATAGAAGATCCAGCGCCAATCCGCCCAGGTGACGATGAAGCCGCCCAGCGGCGGCCCGATGATCGGCCCGATCAGGGCCGGCACCAGCAGC
The DNA here is from genome assembly GCF_049306435.1 of Zavarzinia sp. Lineage (NCBI taxonomy): Bacteria > Pseudomonadati > Pseudomonadota > Alphaproteobacteria > Rhodospirillales > Zavarziniaceae > Zavarzinia > Zavarzinia sp. The sequence continues at coordinate 2,447 of NZ_JBAQRT010000317.1, read as the reverse complement.
CAGGCGGTGGCGGCGACCATATGGCGCTTGTCGACCGCGCGCAGCAGGATCAGCCGGCCGACCGGCATCATCATGGCCCCGCCGACACCCTGCAACAGGCGCGCCGCGACAATCTCCGACAGGCTTCCGGCGAGGGAGCAAAGGGCGGAACCCGCCATGAAGACCAGGATGGCGACGCGAAACACGGTCAGCGCGCCGAAACGATCGGCCATGCGCCCCGACGCCGGGATGAAGATCGCCAGCGACAGCAGATAGGACGTCATGGCGAGGCTGAGGTTCGCCGCCGAGGTGCCGAAATCCCGCGCCATGGCGGGCAGGGCCGTCGCCAGGATGGTGATGTCCAGCTGCTCCATGAACATCGCGGTGGCGATGATCAGGGCGATGGTGCGGAAGCCGGGCTTCCGCGCGTGGTCAGGCGCCTCTGCTGGCATCATGTCCTTGGCGGCTTCGGGTCGGGACTTCCTTATGCCGTGGCCGGCGCCGCCATCGAAGCCCCCCATGCGCCATGGCTGCCATGCACATTCGAGCCATTTAGAAGTGGGACAGGTAACCGCCGTCGACCGCCAGCGTCTGCCCGGTGACATAGGAGGCGGCGGGCGAGGCGAGGAAGACGACCGCCCCCGCGATCTCGGCCGGCTGGCCCCAGCGGCCGAGCGAGGTGCGCCGGGCCAGCCAGTCACCGACCGCCGCATCCTCGACCATGGCCCTGTTGGCCTCGGTCGCGAAATAGCCGGGTGCCACCGCGTTCACCGTGATGCCGCGCGGGCCGAGTTCGGCGGCGAGCGCGCGGGTCAGCGCGTCGAGCCCGCCCTTGGCGGCGGTATAGGCGGCATCGCCGCCCCGGGCGATCGGCCCCGCGATCGAGGTCACGTTGACGATGCGCCCGCCCGGCGCCATGGCGGCAGCGATCCGCCGGCACAGGTCGAAGGGCGCGACCAGATCGATTTCGAGAAGCGCCCGTACCGCGCCCCGGTCCAGCTCGGCCAGGGGGCGGCGATCCCGCGCGCCCGCGTTGTTGACGAGGATGGTGACGGGGCCGAAGCGGCGGGCGGCATCATCGAGAGCGGCGTCGACCGAGGCATCGTCGCCCAGATCGAAGGCGAGGGGGGCGGCCTTGCCCCCGGCCGCTTCGATCGCGGCCACGGTCTCGGCCAGCGCCTCGAACTGCCTGCCATGGACGAGGACGAGGGCACCGGCCCGCCCGAGGGCAAGGGCGATTTCCCGCCCGAGGCCGCGGCCCGCCCCGGTGACGAGGGCGATGCCGCCGGAAAGATCGAAGGACATGGAACCTCGCCCGCCATTGCAACAGGGGGGCGAGCCTATACGATGCCGTGGTGAACAAAAGGGGGCTTCATGCTCGACCGCCTGCATCACGTCGCCGTCATCTGCAGCGATTATCCGCGCTCCCGCCACTTCTATGCCGAGGTGCTGGGCCTGCCGGTGATCCGCGAGGTCTGGCGCGAGGCGCGGCGCTCGTGGAAATGCGATCTCGCCGTGGGAAGCCATGCCATGATCGAGCTGTTCTCCTTCCCCGACGCGCCGCCCCGGCCCAGCCGACCGGAAGCGCAAGGGCTCCGCCATCTCGCCTTCGCGGTGCCGAGCCTCGATCCGGTGATCGAGCGGTTGACCGCGGCCGGCGTCGCGGTCGAGCCCATCCGGGTCGACGAATATACCGGCAAGCGTTTCACCTTCTTCGCCGACCCGGACGACCTTCCCCTCGAACTCTACGAGGATTGAGGGAAGCGAAAGCGCAGCAGGCGCAGGGCGTTCAGGGTTACCACCACGGTCGCCCCGGTATCCGCCATCACCGCGATCCACATGCCGGTGAGGCCGAGGATGGTGGTGACGAGGAAGATCGCCTTCGCCCCCAGCGCGATCGCCACATTGACATGGACATTGCGCAGGGTGGCGCGCGACAGGGCGACCAGATCGGCGACCCCGCCCACCCGGTTGTGCAGCAGCGCGGCATCGGCGGCTTCCAGCGCGACATCGGTGCCGCCGCCCATGGCGATGCCGACGCTGGCGGCGGCAAGGGCCGGGGCGTCGTTGATGCCGTCGCCGACCTTGCCGACGGGACCGGCACCATTGGCGCCCAGCTCGCGCACGATGCGGGCCTTGTCCTCGGGCATCAATTCGGCATGGGCGGCAATGCCGAGGGGGCCGGCGATGGCGTCGGCGGTGCGGCGGTTGTCGCCGGTCAGCATGACGCCGCTGATGCCCATGGCCTTCAGCCTATCCAGGCCTTCGCGGGCATCGGCGCGGGCTTCGTCACGCATGGCGATGAAACCAAGGGCGACGCTGCCTTCGACGAGGACGGCCACGGTCTTGCCCGCTGCTTCCAGCGCTGTCGTCTGGGCGGGATCGAGGGCCGGCGTCCGGCTTGCCGCCGCGCGCGGCTGGCCGAGGAACAGGGCGCGGCCCGCGACCGTGCCGGTCAGCCCCTGACC
>NZ_JBAQRT010000316.1:0-10679 GCF_049306435.1 Zavarzinia sp. | reverse complement strand
CCTGCGGGTCGAGGCGGCGCGGCCGACGGTGGAGGAGGGCCAGCGCAGTTTCGACGAGATCGCCCGCCTGGTCGGCTTCGCCGATCCCGACCGCCTGTGCCAGAGTTTCATCCGCTGCCTCGGCCGGACGCCGCAGGACGTGCGGCGCCAGGCGCGCAGCGCCGGCTGACGCGGCGACCGATCACACCTTCAGGCGGTAGCCGCTGCGGAAGATCCAGACGATGCCGCCGAGGCACAGCACGAGGAACAGCCCAGTCATGCCGAGGCTGAGGCCGATGTCGACTTCCGACTGGCCGAAGAAGCTCCAGCGGAAGGCGGAGACGAGATAGACCACCGGGTTGAACAGGCTGACCGTCTGCCAGAAGGGCGGCAGCATCTCGATCGAATAGAAACTGCCGCCGAGGAAGGTGAGCGGCGTCACGATCAGCAGGGGCACCAGTTGCAGCTTCTCGAAACCGTCGGCCCAGATACCGATGATGAAGCCGAACAGGCTGAAGGTGACCGCGGTCAGGATCAGGAAGGCGACCATCAGCACCGGATGCTCGATCTGGACCGGCACGAAGGCGGTCGCCGTCGCCAGGATGATCAGGCCGAGGATGACCGACTTGGTCGCCGCCGCCCCGACATAGCCGGCGACGATCTCGAGCGGCGAGACCGGCGCCGACAGCACCTCGTAGATCGTTCCGGTGAAGCGCGGGAAATAGATGCCGAAGGAGGCATTGGAAATGCTCTGCATCAGCAGGGTGAGCATGATCAGCCCGGGCACGATGAAGGAGCCATAGTCGACACCGCCGATGGCATTCATGTGCTGGCCGATCGCCGCCCCGAAGACGACGAAATAGAGCGAGGTGGAAATGACCGGCGAGATGATGCTCTGCATCAGGGTGCGCCAGGCGCGGGCCATCTCGAACAGATAGATGGCGCGGATCGCATAAAGGTTCATGGCCGCGTGCTCACCAGGCTGACGAAGATGTCTTCGAGGGAATTCTGACGGGTCTGCAGGTCGTTGAAGCGGATGCCGGCCTCGCCGATGGCGCCGAGCAGGGCGGTGATCCCCGTCCGCTCCCCCTTGGTGTCATAGGTATAGACCAGTTCGCGCCCTTCGCAGGCAAGGCTGAGGTCGAAGCCCGCGAGGCAATCGGGTACGGCGGCCAGGGGCTGCTGCAGATGCAGGATCAGCTCCTTGCGGCCGAGCTTGCGCATGAGTTCGGCCTTCTCCTCGACCAGGATGATCTCGCCCTGGCGGATGACGCCCACCCGGTCGGCCATTTCCTCGGCTTCCTCGATGTAATGGGTGGTCAGGATGATGGTGACGCCGGTCTCGCGAAGCTGGCGCACCATCTCCCACATGTCGCGGCGCAGCTCGACGTCCACGCCGGCCGTCGGCTCGTCGAGGAACAGGATGCGCGGTTCGTGGGACAGGGCCTTGGCGATCATCACCCGGCGTTTCATCCCGCCGGACAATTGGCGCAGCTGGTTGTCCTTCTTGTCCCACAGGGAGAGGTCGCGCAGGATCTTCTCGATCAGGGCGGGGTTCCGCCCCTTGCCGAACAGGCCCCGGCTGAAGCTGACCGTGTTCCATACGGTCTCGAAGGCATCGGTGGTCAATTCCTGCGGCACGAGGCCGATCAGGCCACGCGCCGCCCGATAGTCCTTCACGATGTCGTGGCCACCGGCGAGGACCGTGCCCGATGTCGCCCGGGCGATGCCGCAGACGATGCTGATCAGGGTCGTCTTGCCGGCGCCATTCGGCCCCAGCAGGGCGAAGATCTCGCCCGGCATGATCCGCAGGTTCACGGCCTTCAGGGCGGTGAAGCCCGAGCCATAGGTTTTGGTGAGGTTCTGGATGTCGATGACCGGCTTCATGGCGCGGACCATACCCCAGCTTGGAGCTGCATGAAATCCGCCCGGGCGCATGGCAGGCCATCGCCGGGTTTGCCATGGACCGGCGCTGCGGCCATGGTATCACCCGGAGTGCGGGTTTACGGCAGGCGGGCATGACGGCGCGATTTGATCTGGTGGTGATCGGCGGGGGCATCAATGGCGCGGCGGTGGCGCGCGACGCAGCGGGCCGGGGCCTGTCGGTCCTGCTGGCGGAAGCGAATGACTATGCCAGCGCGACCTCTTCCGCCTCGTCCAAGCTGATCCATGGCGGCATCCGCTATCTCGAGCAATATGAATTCCGGCTGGTGCGGGAATCCCTGCACGAGCGCGAGACGCTGATGCGGATCGCGCCCCATCTGGTCTATCCCCTTCGCTTCCTCGTGCCGGTGACGAAGGGCCAGCCGCGCCCGGCCTGGGTCGTTCGCCTCGGGCTTATCCTTTACGATCTTCTGTCGGGCCGGAAACTGCTGGAAAAGACCGGACGCCTGTCGGCCGCCGCCGCCGCCGCGGTGCCGCGCCTTCGACCCGAAGGCGTCCGTGCCATTCTGCATTACCCCGACTGCTGGACCGACGATGCGCGCCTGACCCTGGAAACCCTGCTCGATGCCCGGGCGCGGGGCGCCGATATCGGCAACTACCGCCCGGTGACGAGGATCGAGCCGGCCGGTGACGGCTACCGCGTCACCTTCCGCGAGGACGGCCGGCCCCGGACGGTCGAGGCGCGCCATGTCGTCAATGCCGGCGGCCCCTGGGCCAACGCGGTGCTGGGCAAGGTCGAAGGCGGCGCCGCCCCTGAAAAGCGCCTGCGGCTGGTGCGCGGCAGCCATATCGTCGTGCCGATGCCGGCGCCGAAAGAGACCCGCGCCTTCACCCTGCAGAATGACGACAGGCGCGTGGTCTTCGTCATTCCCTGGCTGGAACGGTTCCTGATCATCGGCACCACCGATGTCCCGCATGAGGGCGACCCGGCGAAGCCGAAGTGCTCGGACGCGGAGCGGGATTATCTGCTCGCCTGTTACCGGCGCTTCTTCGATCATCCGGTGACGGCGGCGGATGTGGTGTGGAGCTGGTCGGGGGTCCGTCCGCTGGTCGACGACGGCAGCGACAATCCCTCGAAGGTGACACGGGAATATGAACTGGTCTCGGCCCGGCAAGGGTCGGGCGGCATGATCTCGATCTATGGCGGCAAGATCACCACCCACCGCAAGCTGGGCGAACTGGTGATGTCGGAGTTGCAGGAGCTGGGCGCCGAAATGGCCGGCCCCTGGACCAAGACCGCGCCGATCCATGGTGGTGCCCTCGACCGCGCGGCGCTGGCCCGTCTCGCCGAGGATGGGCCGGATGTGGTGCCCCTGGAGGTGCGGCGGCGCTGGGTCTTCACCTATGGCTCGGCGACGGCGGAGATTTACCAGGCGATCCGTGGCAACCCCGCGCTGGCGGACGAGGTCGCCCCGGGCATTCCGGAGGCGGAATTGCTGCACGCGGTGACCGTCGAGGATGCGAAGACGGCGGAGGATTTCCTCTATCGCCGGACCAAGACCTTCATCCTGCTGGACCCCGCGGGGGTCGACGCGGTGACCGGCTGGTTCGCCCGCCGCCAGCGGACGGCCTGACCGTGCCCTTGCCCCTCGTCCGGATGCCGCGCCAGATCCTGGCCGGCATCGATATCGTCCTGACCGATATCGACGACACGCTGACCCATGAAGGCCGCCTGCCCGCCGTCACCTATGCGGCGATCGAGCGGCTGGCGGCGGCGGGGATCGACGTCGTGCCGATCACCGGGCGGCCCGCCGGCTGGTGCGACCTGATCGCCCGGCAATGGCCGGTGCGCGGCGTGATCGGCGAGAATGGCGCCTTTTTCTTCGCCTATGACGCTGGCGCCCGGCGGCTGGTGCGGCGCTACTGGAAGCAGGATCCGCAGGTCCGCGCCGCCGATCGCGCCCGCCTCGCCGAACTGGCGCAGGTTATCCCGGCTGCGGTGCCGGGCTCTGCCATCGCGACCGACCAGTTCTGCCGCGAGGCCGATCTGGCCATCGATTTCCGGGAAGATGTGGCGCCGCTGCCCTGGGCGGCGGTCGATCGCATCGTCGAGCTGTTCGAGGCGGCGGGGGCGACGGCGAAATACAGCACCGCCCATGTCAACGGCTGGTTCGGCGACTGGGACAAGCTGGCGATGACCAGGATCTTCTTCGCCGAACATCTGGGTCGCGACCTCGACGCGAGCCGGGATCGTGTCGCCTTCATCGGCGACAGTCCGAACGACGTTCCGATGTTCGGCTTCTTCCCCCATGCGGTCGGGGTCGCCAATCTCGATTTCTTCGGCGACCGGCTGACCGCCTTGCCCGCCTATGTCACGACGGCAAGGGGCGGCCACGGCTTCGCCGAACTGGCCGACGCTCTGCTGGCGGCGCGATCAGCAGCCTAAAGCAGCGCAAATGTCGTTCTTGTCCGCGCGCGAGATCGTGGCGCTGCCGCGAATGGCCAAGCATATGCTTTGAGCCAGGGACGCAGTGACCCTGCCCTTGATGCCTTCGGTCTCAATCGCCCTTTGGATCGTATGGTCATCCAGTTCAAAGGGTTGGCCGCAGCCGAGGAAACTATCCCGCTTCAGGAATGGGTGATCCGCCTTGGCGATGGCAAGCGAGCCGATCGGCCAATCTTCAGAGTTGATGCGGATGAAGAGGCCGAGGTCGGGTTCCACGCAGACGGCCATTTTCCGCTTCGGCGGCTCGATGTTCTCGTCGAAGATTCAAATGACATCCAGCGGCCTGATCACCGCTTCAAAGCCTGAAGCGCGCCGCGCTTTCCCGCAGGTCGGAGACGACGCGATCCTTGACCGGGGAATCCTGAAGCATGTCTTCGTAGCGCATGAAGCCGAGGTTGGCGGCCTGCCAGTCGGCGCCATGGGTCGCAGCCGTTCTGGCGTCGAACGTCATCGACCGCGACAGCGCCAGAGCCGTCCGCAATTCCTCCATGTCGCTGTCCGACAGGACGTCGAGGTTGGGAGGGGAATTGGTGCCGTCACCGGAGAGCCGATAGCCGTTCAGCCGCCAGGGGAAGCGGTCCACCCCGAGCTCGGCCAACCAAAGGGCATCCCCTTTGGCCATTTCATAAATTTCGACCGGCACGGGACCGAATTTCATGGCCCGATATGCCGCCCCGAAGATGGGGCGGTGATATTTGTTCAAATGGGCCTTGTCGGCGAAGTAGCAGGTCTTCAGCAGGGTATGGAGGTCGATATCCGACGCCTCCGATACCATCCACTGGATGGCGGCCTTGGCCTTTTCGGGCGAGAATTTGAACCGAATTGGCCTCATGCCTGTAAATATGGGCAGGGCCTGTCCGCAAAATCAAGTAGGGCCTGTGGCGGGCGTCCACGCATCTTCCTGTTCTCTGTACCTCGCTGTCCGGACCTGCCGGCCCGTGAGGGCCGGCAGAGAGTCACGCGGCGATCGAGGTGGCGACGGCCACCGGTTTGGCCGGGGCGACCGCGGCCATGGCGCGAACGAGGTCGAGCAGGCGTTCCTGCTGTTCGTCCGGCAAGCTCATGAAATTGCGGGCGACCTCGGCCGCGTCGCGGCTGATGCTGTCGGCGACCGGTGCCGGGGCGTCGTAGAAATAGGCGATCGGCACATCCAGCGCTTCGGCCAGCGTCGACAGGCGACCGGCCGAAACCTTGGCGCCGCCGGTCTCGTATTTCTGGATCTGCTGGAATTTCAGGCCGACACGACGCGCCAGCCGCTCCTGGGAAAGCCCGAGAAGCCACCGGCGTTCGCGAATACGGCGTCCGATCTGAAGATCGAGGGGAGTTATCGGCATGGAAAAACTCCTAAATGGGAACAATTGTCACCATATTGGAGTTTTCCGGTCGTATCAACCCCTAGCCGCGCAACCCGCCGAAAGATCGCCACTTGGGGTTGGGCGCTCGTCCGGAAGGCGAGCGCCCGAGGTGCTTCGTTGGCTCAGGCGCTTTCGGCCGAGCGCGACATGCGCTTGCGCTCGTTGGAATCGAGGTAGCGCTTGCGCAGGCGGATCGACTTCGGCGTCACTTCCACCAGTTCGTCGTCGCCGAGATAGGCGATGGCCTGTTCCAGGCTCATCTTGCGCGGCGGCGTCAGGCGCACCGCCTCGTCCTTCGAGGTGGTGCGGATGTTGGTGAGCTGCTTGCCCTTCAGCGGATTGACCTCGAGGTCATTGTCGCGGGTGTGCTCGCCGATGATCATGCCTTCATAGACCTTCACGCCCGGGTCGATGAACATCGGGCCACGGTCTTCCAGGTTCCACAGGGCATAGGCGACGGATTCGCCGGCGCCATTCGAGATCAGCACGCCGTTGCGACGGCCCGGGATCGCGCCCTTGTAGGGGGCGTAATCGTGGAACAGCCGGTTCATCAGGCCGGTGCCCCGGGTGTCGGTCAGGAATTCGCCGTGATAGCCGATCAGGCCGCGCGACGGGCAATGGAACACGAGACGGGTCTTGCCGCCGCCGGACGGGCGCATTTCCTTCAGCTCGCCCTTGCGGACCGAGACCTTCTCGACGACGACGCCGGTGAATTCGTCGTCGACGTCGATCACCACTTCCTCGATCGGCTCGAGGCGCTGGCCATTCTCTTCCTTGAAGAGGACGCGCGGCCGGCTGATCGACAGCTCGAAACCCTCGCGGCGCATCTGTTCGATCAGGATGCCGAGCTGAAGCTCGCCGCGACCGGCGACCTCGAAGGCGTCGCCGCCGGGAGCGTCGGCGATCTTCAGGGCGACATTGCCTTCCGCTTCGCGCATCAGGCGCTCGCGGATGACGCGGCTCTGGACCTTGCTGCCCTCGGTGCCGGCGAGCGGCGAATCATTGATCGAGAAGGTCATGGCCAGGGTCGGCGGGTCGATCGGCTGGGCCCGCAGCGGCGCGGTCACTTCCGGGGCGCAGATCGTGTCGGCGACGGTGGTGACCGTCAGGCCGGCGATGGCGACGATGTCGCCGGCCGAAGCCTCTTCCACCGGAACGCGCTCGATGCCGCGGAAGGCGAGGAGCTTGGACAGACGGCCCTGTTCCAGCAGGTTGCCGTCGACGCCCAGCGACTTCACCGCCATGTTCTGGCGCGCGACGCCCGACTGGATGCGGCCCGTCAGGATGCGGCCCAGGAACGGGTCGCTTTCCAGCGTGGTCGCCAGCATGGTGAAGGGCAGTTCGGTGTCGTTGACGACCGACGGCTGCGGCACATGGGCCAGCACGAGGTCGAACAGCGGCGCCAGGGTCTCGCGCGGGTCGTTGATGTCGGTGACGGCCCAGCCCTGCTTGCCCGAGGCATAGAGGATCGGGAAGTCCAGCTGTTCCTCGTTGGCGTCGAGGGCGGCGAAGAGATCGAAGACCTCGTTCAGCACTTCGTCGGGGCGGGCGTCGGGACGGTCGATCTTGTTGATGAGGACGATCGGGCGCAGGCCGAGGCGCAGCGCCTTGCCGGTGACGAATTTCGTCTGCGGCAGCGGGCCTTCGGCGCTATCGACGAGGACGACGACGCCGTCGACCATCGAGAGGATGCGCTCCACCTCGCCGCCGAAGTCGGCGTGGCCGGGGGTGTCGACGATATTGATGCGGGTGTCCTTCCAGACGACCGAGGTCGGCTTGGCCAGGATGGTGATGCCCCTCTCCTTTTCCAGGTCGTTGCTGTCCATGACGCGCTCGGCCACCTGCTGGTTGGCGCGGAACGTGCCCGACTGCCGCAGCAGCTGGTCGACGAGAGTGGTTTTGCCATGGTCGACGTGGGCGATAATGGCGATATTGCGGATCTGCATGGAACACGCCTTCCGGGGCACTGGCATCAAGGCCCGGGGCCGGCTCATCGATTACGAAGCCGGAAGCAAGGGGCCGGAAATTCGGGCTTTTGCCGCTTCTTGAAGCGGCGGCGGAGTATAGCCGCTGTTTATGGCAGTGCAATAACAACGGCCATGCAAGCTCTGCATGGCCCGCGTCGGGCAAGGCGGGCGAGACGCCGCCCTGTCTTCAATCGCGATTTCAGCGATCGCGATTGAAGACGGGCTCGCGCCGCTCCCCGGTCTCGCGAAGCCGCGACGGCAGCGGGGCGAGCGGCGGTGCCGAGGGGGGCGCGGGTTCCGAAGGTGGGGGTGGGGCCTCGGCGACGATCGGCGCCTCGACCGGCGGCGGTGCCGGCGCGGGGGCCGGCTTGCCCCGGCGGATGCTGGCGGCGAACAGGGCGATCATCAGGGCGAGGACGGCGAGGGAGCCCCAGAAGGCGGGGCCGGCCCAGACTTCGCCGAAACTCTCGATCCTCGCGCCCGCCGGATTGTCCTTGGCATAGCCGATGGTGACGGCATCGCCCGCTTCATAGGTGTCCGTCCCGACGCCATGGTCGGTATATTCGACGATGCGGCCGTCGCCGGTCCTGAAGCGCACCACGGGGGCGCCGCGCTCCACCGCCACGACACGGCCCTCGGTGCGGGGGAAGCGGTTCAGGGTCTCGACCACCGCCGAATATTCGCCCCAGGCGAAGGCGACGAGCGCGAAGGCGACGGCGAACAGACCAAGGCGGATCAGGACGGGTAACCGCGGCAATTCCTCGGGCCTGCGCCGACGCGAGGTCGCCATGCCGAGGCCGACGACGATGGCGATGATGCCGCCGCCCAGGGGGATCGCAGCCGGTCCCCAGACCGCCATCAGCTCGCCCGATTCCGCGAGATCGGGCCGGCCGGGCGGATAGGTCAGAAGGACGGGCGTTCCGGTCGCCACATCGGGCCGCTTCACCGGATCGAGCCGCGCCTCGACGCGCTGACCGTCCTCGGTGGTGAAGGTGGCGACGGGAATATAGCCGCCGCCCGCCGGATCGGGATCGAAGCGCAGGATCTGGCCGACCACGTCTTCAGCGGAAGCGCCGCGCTTGAAGGTGGCATAGCCATCCACGGCGCCCAGCCAGGAGAAGATGGCGCCCGCCACGATGAGCAGCAATCCGGTCAGGCGAAACATGTGGCGGGCTCTCTAGGTCGATGGGCTGGGGGTCATGATGGGCGGAGCATTCGCCGGGATCAAGCCGTCCGCTGCGGTGGACGGCGGCTCACGCCGCGTCGGCGGATTTCGCGATGTCCCTGGACCGGCTGCGCAGGCCATTGATCAGAAGATCGATGACCCCCGCCGCCTCCCGCTCCAGCTTGTCGAGGGTGAGGCCCGAGAAAAGCTGAGGATAGCGGAACTTGAAGGTGGCGGACTGGATCATCTCGGCGGTGAAATTCACGTCGTCGATGTCGAATTCGCCGGTCGCGTTGCCCATGGCCAGGATTTCGGCGATCAGCGAGCGCACCCGGGCCAGGCCCTCGTTGGCGACATGGGGCCGCTCGCGCGCCACGATCTCGGCCATCTCGATCCAGTGCTGATCCTTTTCCAGCTCCTGGAAGGTGATCTGCATCTGTTCCATCAGGAAGCTGCGCAGACGCTCGACCGCCGGGACATTGGGCCGGCGCACCACTTCGCGCAGCCGCTCCGCCGTGCGGATGAAACTCTGCCGGGCGATCTCCTCGGCGATGTCCAGCTTCGACATGAAGTAGCGATAGAGGTTGCCGGCCGACATCTTGCAGTCGCCCGCCAGCTCGGCCATCGTCGTCTTGCCATAGCCGTAACGCGCCAGCCGCTCCATGGCGGCAGCGATGATCGCCTGCTTGATTTCTTCGTGACGCTTCATCCCGGGGGCAATTTTAACCGCTGAATCCTGAACGCTCAACATAGTGTTCATGCTTTCGAGGGCAAATTTGCAAGCAAAATCGGTATGTTGCAAAGCAGCATGGAAATCTTTCACGTGTGCGTTCAAATCTGGTGTCATCTTGCGGGATGAAAAGGGATTCGTAAGGGTAGCTGCCATGCTTTTCGCCGTGATCTGTACCGACAAGCCGGGCGGGATGGAGATCCGTCTCGCCAATCGACCGGCTCATATCAATTGGCTGAAGGCCCCGGACAGCCGGATCCGCGTCGCCGGCCCCTTCACCACCGAAGATGGCGCCGCCATGACCGGCAGCCTGCTGGTGGTCGAGGCCGACAGTATCGAGGATGCCCGCGCCTATTGCGCCAACGACCCTTACGCCAAGGCCGGCCTCTTCGCCGCGGTCGAGATCAAGCCCTGGAAATGGGTGATCGGCCAGCCGGCGGGGGTCTGAGATGGCGCATTGGCTGGTGAAATCGGAACCGGGTGCCTGGTCGTGGGACGATCAGGTGCGCGACGGCACCACCTTCTGGTCGGGGGTGCGCAACTATCAGGCTTCCAACAATCTGAAGGCCATGAAGATCGGCGACCGCTGCTTCTTCTACCATTCGGTCAGCGAGAAGAAGATCGTCGGCGTCGTCGAGGTGGTGAAGGAATATTACCCGGACCACACGGACGAGAGCGGGCGTTTCGGCATGGTCGACCTCGAGGCGGTCAAGCCGCTGGTCAATGCGGTCAGCCTCGATCAGGTCAAGGAAGACCCCCGGCTGAACCATCTCGCCCTCGTCAAGCAGTCGCGCCTTTCGGTCATGCCGGTCGACGACGCTTCCTGGGACCTGATCTGCCAGCTGGGCGGCATCACGGCCTGAAGGCGCCGATTGCAGCGATGCCGATGGCGCCGTTGCCCAGAAGGCGGGGCGCCGTCATCCCGTCGATCCCGCCGAGGGCATAGACGGGGATCCCGGCAAGGCGCGCCAGCCCGGCGAAGCGGATGACGCCAAGGCAGGGCGCCCCCGGATGGCTTTGCGTCGGCAGCACCGGCGACAGCAGGGCGGCGGCGACCCCGGCGCGCCGCGCCCGGATCAGGGCGGGCAGGGAA
>NZ_JBAQRT010000315.1:0-5621 GCF_049306435.1 Zavarzinia sp. | reverse complement strand
GCCTCGCACAGGGCGGCGAGCCGGCGCAAGGTCGAGACCGGCAAGGTCGAAGCCTCGTCCAGCCGCGCATCCGGCCGGCCGTCGCCGGGCAGCACGGCGAGGGCGATGCCCTTTCGTTTCGCGAGGTCATGGACCTGCATCAGGCCATAGGACCAATAGGCCTCGCCGCCGATTAGGCGGATCAGGATCGCCTTCGCGCCCGTCAGGGTGCGGCCGACATAGGTATCGACCGAGAGCGGATGGCGCAGCGCCGCCAGATTGGCGAGGCGGAGCGACGGCAATCGCCCCTGCCCCCGGTGCCAGCCCGCCGCGAAACCGCCAAGGTCGCTGTCCGAGAAGGACAGAACGACGAGATCCGCCGGGTCCTGGCCGAGATCGGCCGGCCGGGCGGCCTCGTCGAGGCCATGGCTTTCGCGGAAGACGACATGCATGGCGGGATCAGACGCCGAGGCGGCGGCGGATCGCCGCTTCGTCGAGATCGCCCCGCTCGGCGATGACGACGAGGCGGGAGAGACGGGGGCCGTGCCACGGCCGGTCGAACTGCATCCGCACCCGCGCGCCCACGGCCTGGACGAGAAGGCGCATCGGCTTGCCGGCGACGGCGACATGGCCCTTCACCCGCAGGATGCGCCGGTCGCGGGCAAGCCCCGCGATGGCCTCGGCCAGGGCCTCCGGGTCCGTAACCTCGCCAAGGTCGATCACGGTCGAGGCGAAATCGTCATGCTCGTGATCGTCGTCGCCATCGTGGTGGGACGGGCGGGCGGCGATGTCGTCTTCCGCGGCAGCGTCGAGGCCCAGCACCACGCGGGGATCGATCACGCCATCGGCGAGGGTGAGCACCGGAAGCGTGCGGGGCGCCTCGGCCGCGATCAGGGCGCGGGCGGCGGCGACGCCGGCCTCCCCGGCGAGATCGGGCTTGGAGAGGAGGACGAGATCGGCGCAGGCGATCTGATCCTCGAACACTTCCGACAACGGGGTTTCATGCTCGCTGTCGACGCTCGCCGCGATGTCGGGCGCGAAGCGTCCCAGGGCCACGGCTTCCGCGTCGGCGAGGGCGATCACGCCGTCGATGGTGACGCGGCTGCGGATGTCCGGCCAGTCGAAAGCCTTCAGTAGGGGCTTGGGCAGGGCAAGGCCCGATGTCTCGATCAGGATGTGATCGGGTCGCCGGGGCAGGGCCAGCAATTTCTCGATCGTCGGCAGGAAATCGTCGGCGACGGTGCAGCAGATGCAGCCATTGGCCAGTTCGACGATGTTTTCCGCCGGGCAATTCTCGTCGGCGCAGGCCTTCAGCAATTCGCCGTCGACCCCCAGGGTGCCGAATTCATTGACGAGGACGGCCAGCCGCCGTCCCCCGGCATGGGCCATCAGATGGCGGATGAGCGTGGTCTTGCCGGCGCCGAGAAAGCCGGTGACGATGGTGACGGGGGTTTTCGCGAGATCGGCCATGGCTCAGAACTCCCGCGGGGGCATGCGGGCGATCACGTTCCGGCGAAAGAGCTCGGGACGGTCGCGCCAGGGCACGATGCCGTCGGCGCTGCCGGCATAGAGCGCGGCGCCTTCGAGCAGGGGACCAAGATCGGTTTCGGGGGCGATGCCGCCATAGACATAGGTCCAGCGCCCCGGTCCGGCCAAGGCGACGGCGCAGCCGCGCGAACAGGCGGACAGGCAAGTCACGGGCGCGACCACGACACCCTCGGGCGCGCTGTGCCGAGCGGCATCGTGCAATCGCGCGCCGGCGCAGCTTTCACCTTCGCCCACCGCGCGATGGACACGGCAGGTGATACAGACATGTAGCGTTACGGCCATCCCCGGTCCTTCGCGCAAGAGGCAAAGGGGTGGGGCCGAAGGGGGACGCGCGCATGCGTCCGCCTGCCGGTCGCGAACACCCCGTTCGCCCGATCAGAAACACGCGCTGGCAGGTCTCCCGGCTTGCGGATTCAGGAATTTCTTCCAGCGGGCGTCCACCTTCCCGGCCTTTCGGCCAGTGGCTTGGACGACCTCTCCGGTCACGGTCGCGGGGGCGGCTGCGCTTGGGGACCCCTTGGGGGGTTTCCCTGTCGCATTCCCTCTTCGCCTGTCATAAACAGGAACCAGCGCGGCCCCAAGAGAGGCCGCCTCCAGCGAATTGTCAAGGCCTTCGGGGGAGTGAACATGACGGCGACGACCGGCGCGGACGCGGCGGCGCACACAGCGAAAATGGCCCGGGTCAAGGCCGCGCGCGACCGCATGACGGCGCAGCGGCAAGGCGAGAAGGGCCTGATCATCGTCCATACCGGCACCGGCAAGGGCAAGAGTTCGGCCGGATTCGGCATGATCTTCCGCGCCATCGCCCACGGCATGAACTGCGCCGTCGTCCAGTTCATCAAGGGCGCGCGCGACACCGGTGAGCGCCGCCTGATCGAGGCGCATTTCCCCCAACTCTGCCGCTTTCACACCATGGGCGAGGGCTTCACCTGGGAAACCCAGGACAAGGCCCGCGACATCGCCGCCGCCCGCGCCGGCTGGGACAAGGCGAAGGACCTGATCCGCGATCCCACCATCCGCATGGTGCTGCTCGACGAGATCAATATCGCGCTGCGTTACGATTATCTCGACCTCGCCGAGGTGCTGGCCTTCCTGCGCGACGAGAAACCGCCCATGACCCATGTCGTGCTGACCGGGCGGAACGCGAAGCCCGAGCTGATCGAAATCGCCGATCTCGTCACCGAGATGACCCTGGTCAAGCACCCCTTCCGCTCCGGCATCAAGGCCCAGGCCGGGGTGGAATACTGATGCGCGCCCTGATGATCCAGGGCACCGGCTCCAATGTCGGCAAGTCGCTGCTGGTCGCCGGCCTGTGCCGGGCGGCGCGGCGGCGCGGCATCGTCGTTGCCCCGTTCAAGCCGCAGAACATGTCGAACAACGCAGCCGTCACCGCCGACGGCGGCGAGATCGGCAGGGCGCAGGCATTGCAGGCGCTGGCCGCCGGGCTCGAGCCCATCGTCCACATGAACCCCGTCCTGCTGAAACCCGAAAGCGAGACGGGCGCCCAGGTGATCGTGCAGGGCAAGCGGCGGACGACCACCCGCGCCGCCGATTACGCCGCCCTGAAGGCGGGCCTGATGGCCAGCGTGCTGGAGAGTTTCAACCACCTGGGCACCATCGCCGATCTCGTCATCGTCGAGGGGGCGGGCAGCCCGGCGGAGGTGAACCTGCGCGCGAACGACATCGCCAACATGGGCTTCGCCCGGGCGGCCGGCGTACCCGTGATCCTGGCCGGCGATATCGACCGGGGCGGCGTCATCGCCCAGCTGGTCGGCACCAGAGCCGTGCTCGACGCCGCCGATGCGGCGATGATCCAGGGCTTCCTGATCAACAAGTTTCGCGGCGATCCCGCCCTGTTCGAGGAGGGTTACCGCCAGATCGAGGCGCGCACGGGCTGGCGCGGTTTTGGCGTGCTGCCGCATTTCCCCGCCGCCGCCCGCCTGCCGGCGGAAGACGCCCTCGACCTCGAGCGGGCGGGTGCTGGCGGAACTTTACGCATCGCCTGCCTCGCCTTCTCGCGCATCGCCAATTTCGACGATCTCGACCCCTTGCGCCTCAGCCCCGGCGTCGACCTCACCATGGTCCGGCCCGGGCAGGCGATCCCGGGCGATTGCGCGCTGGTGATCCTGCCCGGCAGCAAGTCGACCCGGGGCGACCTCGCCTTCCTGCGGCGGCAGGGCTGGGACATCGACCTCGCCGGCCATGTCCGGCGTGGCGGCCATGTGCTCGGTATCTGCGGCGGTTACCAGATGCTGGGCCGGCGCATCGCCGACCCCCTGGGCATCGAAGGCCCGCCGGGGGAAGAGGCGGGCCTTGGTCTTCTCGATGTCGAGACGGTGATGACCGAGGACAAGCGCCTGACCCGCGTCACCGGCAACCATGTCGCCAGCGGCCTTGCCGTCGACGGCTATGAAATCCACATCGGCCGGACCGAGGGGCCGGACCGGGCGCGGCCCTTCGCCCATGTCGCGGGCGCGGCGGAGGGTGCGACCTCGGCCGATGGCCGCATCATCGGCAGTTATCTCCATGGTCTCTTCACCGCCGACGATTTCCGCGCGGCCTTTCTCGCCATGCTCGGGACCGCCGCCGGTGGCGGGCGCTATGGCGCGCTGGTCGAGGAAACCCTGGACCAGCTCGCCGATCATCTCGAGCGCCATCTCGACGTCGGCGGTCTGCTGGCCCTCGCCCGCGCGCAGCCCGCTTGACGGCGCGCCGGCAGATGCCGATAGTGCCCCTGTCGTTGGTTCCCCCATCGGGGGACGAACAGGGAATCCGGTGCGCCGTTTCACGGCAATTCCGGGGCTGCCCCCGCAACTGTAAGCGGTAGTGACACGCCTTGCATGGCCACTGGGAAACCGGGAAGGCCGGCGCGTCATGATCGATCCGCGAGCCAGGAGACCTGCCAACGGCCGTGTCAGCGTCGAACCCGGGCGGGGTGTCCGGGCGGGTCGTGTGCCGTGTCCTCCTTCGCGAGGACAGGCCCCCTTCCATCGGCGATGACGCGTTCGCGGTCATCCTGACGTTCCGGGAGGGGAACAGATGCATATCATGGAAGGCTTTCTGCCGGCTGGCCACGCGTTGGCCTGGGCCGCCGTTTCGGCGCCCGTGGTCGCCTATGGCGCCTGGCGCGTTACACGCACCCTGCGGGCGCATCCCGAGCTGAAGCCGCTGCTCGCGGCTTCGGGCGCCTATGTCTTCATCCTGTCGGCGCTGAAGCTGCCCTCGGTCACCGGCAGCTGCTCCCACCCGACCGGCACCGGCCTCGCCGCCACCCTGTTCGGGCCCTGGGTGACCGCCTTGCTCGGCACCATCGTCCTCCTGTTCCAGGCACTGCTGCTCGCCCATGGCGGCCTGACCACGCTGGGCGCCAATGTCTTCTCGATGGCGATCGTGGGGCCTCTCGTCGCCTATGGTCTCTACCACGGGCTGGGGCGGATCGGCGCGCCGCTCGGGCTCGCGGTCTTCACCGCGGCGGCGCTGGGCGATCTGACGACCTATATGGTCACCTCCGTCCAGCTGGCGCTGGCCTTCCCCGATCCGGTGTCCGGCTTCGAAGGCGCCATGGCCAAGTTCCTCGGCATTTTCGCCGTGACCCAGGTTCCCCTCGCGATCAGCGAGGGCCTGCTGACCGTCGTCGTCGTCAATCTGCTGCGGCGCTACAGCGGCACGGAACTCGCCCTGCTGGCCAGGCTTCGCCGGAGGGCCGCGTGATGCTGAGACGAAACCTCGCGCTTCTCGCCGGCGTCATCGCCCTCGCCATCCTGCCCTTGCTGATCCATCCGCCGGGAACGGCGGAATTCAGCGGCGCCGACGGCCAGGCCGAAGGCGTGATCGCCGAGAATGCCCCCGATTACACCCCCTGGTTCACCCCCCTGTGGGAGCCGCCGAGCGGCGAGATCGAAAGCCTGCTCTTCGCGCTTCAGGCGGCCCTCGGGGCCGGCGTCCTCGGCTATTACTTCGGGCGCCGCCGGGGTCTGTCCGAGATACGGGGAGCGGCCCCGGCGGAATGATCGGCCGCGAAATCGACCGCGCGGCGCAGACCGGCCGCTGGCGCGACGTGCCGGCGGCGGAGAAGCTGGCGCTCGCCCTTGGCC
>NZ_JBAQRT010000314.1:0-4751 GCF_049306435.1 Zavarzinia sp. | reverse complement strand
CTCCACAATGGGGAGGGGGGCGAGGAAAGCGCCATGCGTTAGACTGATCGTCGAAACGACGCCGGATTCAGCCGGCGCGATGGTTCCGATCGAGGAGATGTCCATGAGCAAGGTCGTAGTCGCCGGTGTCGGCATGATTCCCTTCGTCAAGCCGGGGGCCAACAAGCCCTATCCCGAAATGGCGACCGAAGCCCTGCGCGCCGCCTTCGCCGATGCCGGCCTCGACTACGCGACGGTCCAGCAGGCCTATGTCGGCTATGTCTACGGCGATTCGACCGCCGGGCAATGCGCGCTCTACGACTTCGGCATGACCGGCATTCCGGTCTTCAACGTGAACAACAATTGCTCGACCGGCTCGTCCGCCCTGTTCCTCGCCCGCCAGGCGGTCGAGAGCGGCGCGGTCGACTGCGCCCTCGCCCTCGGCTTCGAGCAGATGAACCCCGGCGCCCTCGGCTCGGTCTTCGCCGACCGGCCGAGCCCGTTCCAGCGCTTCGACGACGCGACCGCCGACCTGGTCGGCCATGCCGAGATCCCGCTGGCGCTGCGCTATTTCGGCGGCGCCGGCCTTGCCCACATGCAGCAATATGGCACGCCGCTGGAAACCTTCGCCAAGATCAGGGCCAAGGCCAGCCGCCATGCTGCCAACAACCCTGTCGCCCTGTTCCGCACCGTGCTGACGGCCGACGACGTCCTCGCCTCGCCGGTGATGTGGCCGGGGGTGATGACCCGGCTGATGGCCTGCCCGCCGACCTGCGGCGCCGCCGCCGCCATCCTGTGTTCCGAGAGTTTCGCCGCCCGCCACGGGCTCGACGCCTCGGTGCGCATCCGCGCCCAGGCCATGACCACCGACACGCCGGTCAGCTTCGAGGCGCGCGACATGCGCGAGGTGGTGGGCGCCAGCATGACCAAATCCGCCGCCCGCCAAGTCTATGAGGCGGCCGGCGTCGGTCCCGAGGATATCGACGTCGTCGAGCTGCACGATTGTTTCGCCCATAACGAATTGATCACCTATGAAGCCCTCGGCCTGTGCCCCGAAGGCGGCGCGCAGAAATTCGTCGACGACGGCGACAATACCTATGGCGGCAAATTCGTCACCAATCCCTCGGGCGGGCTGCTGTCCAAGGGCCATCCGCTGGGCGCCACCGGCCTTGCCCAATGCACCGAACTCGTGCAGCAACTGCGCGGCACCGCCGACAAGCGCCAGGTCGCGGGAGCGAGCCTCGCGCTCCAGCACAATCTCGGCCTCGGCGGCGCCTGCGTCGTCACGCTCTACGAAAGGGTGTGACGGCTATTTGCCTCCGGCGCGGCGGATGGCGGCGTCGAGAATGATCTGGGCGAGGCGCGGGTAATCGCCATCGAAATGATGGCTGCCCGCGGTCTCGATCACTTCGATGCCCGCCGCCTTCAAGTCCCGGCAGATCGCCTCTTCGTCGCCGCCGCCGGCGATGCATTGGATCAGCGCGGGCGGGATGCGGTCGATCTCGGGCCGTGTCGGCGTCGTCTCGCTGTCGCCGCCGAGGAATTCGCCGATCGTCACCTCATAGGCCGCCCGGTCCGACAGGCCGAGCAGGGACAATTGCATCACCGAGGACCGCTCCGCCTCGGGCAAAAGATTATAGAGCGCGGGCAGGATATCGGCGCCGAAGGAATAGCCGATCAACACGACCTTCCGCACCCCCCACTGGCGCTTGTAACGGGCGATGATCCGGGCGAGATCGGCCGCGCTTTCGGCGGCGTCGCGCTTCTTCCAGAAGTAGCGCAGCATGTCGAGACCGACCGTCGGCACCCCCTGCGACTGCAGGTGCTGGGCGATATCCTTGTCGAGATCGCGCCAGCCGCCGTCGCCGGAATAGACGATGGCCAGGAAGCCATGGGCCGCCGCGACCGGAAGCTCGGTCACGGGCAGCGCGTCGACGGCATCCCCGGCCGTGGTCCTGCCG
Organism: Zavarzinia sp.; assembly: GCF_049306435.1. Lineage (NCBI taxonomy): Bacteria > Pseudomonadati > Pseudomonadota > Alphaproteobacteria > Rhodospirillales > Zavarziniaceae > Zavarzinia > Zavarzinia sp. The sequence goes on along the minus strand of NZ_JBAQRT010000314.1, from coordinate 2,811 downwards.
ACCAGATACAGCAGTCGGACCGCCAGCGCCTGATCCGGCGGCAGCGAGATCTTGACGGGATCGACCCCGTTCATGCCCGCCCTGGCCTGCACCGCGTCGGCGAAACCGTAGCGATGGGACGAGACGGCCGAGCCGGTCATGTCGACGACATCATCCGGCGGGCACAGCGGCTTGTCGGTCGCCGGCAAGGCCCGGGAATCGACGCCGACGACACCGGCGAAGGTCGCCGCCCGGGCCTGCCGGGCGAGGGCGAGGGCGACGGTCGCGCCCTGCCCGATCCCCGCGATCCACGGCAGTTCATAGGTCGGCAGGGCCAGGCGCCGCTGCACCTCGTGACTGACGTCCTGCGCCGCCCATTGGGGCGAGACGCAGGCATCCCGCTCGGCCGCCATCCGGGCGAGAGCCATCGGCAAATCGACGGCGATGACCGCGATGCCGCGCGCGGTCAGCCGCCCGGCCGCCGCATCGGCCATCGCATCCCAGCCGACCCGATCGGAAATCAGCAAGGTCACCGCCCGGATTTCCCCCACCGGGGGCAGGACGCGGACCTGTCCCAAAATTCCGCCGTCGACGACCATATCCTCGGCCAGGGCCGGTCCAGCCGCCGTCAGCAGGGCGAGCACGAACAACAGACGTCGCAACTTCATTTGGCCCCCACTCCCCGCCAGCCGCCACCGATCAGCACCGTTATATCCGCGAGCGCCAGCTCCTTGACGAGCGACAGCACCATGGTGAGCGGATGACGCACGCCTTCGGCCGGACCCGGGGCGGAGTTGACGGAGCAACGGCCCGCGGGTCAAGCGGTGCCGAATACCGTGGGCGCAAGCCTCCTCCGCGCCGCGGTCCTGTTTCCCGTCTTGTATTCGCCCTGAAGGACAGGCACCAGTTCAGGGGCAAGAGCCCGGAGCCGGAACAGCATGGAGTCGGTCGCCGCCAAGATCGAGAATTCACCCCGCCCGGCCGATTCGGGGCCAGCGAAGGCGCATTCCGCCCCCCTCTGGCGGCGGCTGTGGGCGCCCTACCGGGGCATGATCGCCACCCTCGTCCTGTGTCAGATCGTCCAGTCCCTGTCCGCGCTGCTCCTGCCCACCCTCAGCGCGGATATCATCAATATCGGCATCCTGCGCGGCGACATGCCCTATATCGCGCGCATGGGCGGCCTGATGCTGGGCGCGGCCGCGACCCAGATCCTGTTTTCGGTCGCCGCCGCCTGGCTGGGCGCCCGCATCGCGATGGGCTTTGGCCGGGATCTGCGCTCCGCCGTCTTCGCCCGGGTTCAGCTTTTCTCGCTGCACGAGATGCGGCGCTTCGGCACGCCGTCCCTGATCACCCGCTCGACCAACGACGTGCTTCAGGTCCAGACCTTCCTGGTGATGGTGCTGACGACGATCGTGACCGCGCCGATCATGGGGATCGGCGGCGTCCTGATGGCCATCCACCAGGACCCTGGCCTGTCCTCCATCCTCGGGGTCAGCGTTCCCGCGCTGGCCGTGCTCGTCGGCATCCTGATGGCCCTGGCCCTGCCGCAGTTCGCGCGTATGCAGGGGCAGTTCGACCGGATCAACCAGATCGTCCGGGAACAGATCGTCGGCCTGCGCGTGATCCGCGCCTTCGTGCGCGACGATCACGAACACCGGCGCTTCGCGGTCGCGAACGACGCCCTGACCGCGACCGCCCTTCGCGTCGGCCGGACCATGGCCCTCAACATGCCGCTGGCCCACCTCGTGATGCATCTGACGGCAATCGCCCTCGTCTGGTTCGCGGCGGGGCGGATCATCGCCGGCACCCTCGAGGTCGGCGCGCTCGTCGCCTTCCTCGCCTATATCATGCAGATCCTGATCTCGGTCATGATCGCCTCGATGCTGTTTGTCATGGCCCCGCGCGCCGTCGTCAGCGCGCGCCGCATCCGCGATGTCCTGGAGACTTCGTCTTCGGTCGTCGAGGCGGAACATCCGGCGGATGTGCCGCCCGGGGTCGGCGGCGGCGTCGAGATCGAGTTCCGCGACGTGACCTTCGCCTATCCCGGGGCCGAGCGCCCGATCCTGCAGGGCATCGACTTCCGCCTCGAGCCCGGCAAGACCCTGGCCGTGATCGGCGCGACCGGCTCGGGCAAGACCACGATCGTCAATCTCATCGCCCGGCTGTTCGATGTCACCGGCGGCAGCATTCGCGTGAACGGGCTGGATATCAGGGCGCTCTCCCTCGACCGCCTGTGGTCGCTCATCGGCTTCGTGCCGCAGGAAAGCTTCCTGTTTTCCGGCACCATCGCCGACAACCTGCGCTATGGCCGGGCCGAGGCCAGCGACGACGAGCTCTGGCAGGCGCTCGAGGTCGCCCAGGCCCGGGATTTCGTCTCGGCCCTGCCGCAGGGGCTCGCCGCGCCGGTCGCGCAGGGCGGCGGCAATTTCTCCGGCGGCCAGCGGCAGCGCCTCGCGATCGCCCGCGCCCTCGTCCGCCGCGCGCCCGTCAACCTGTTCGACGACAGTTTCTCCGCCCTCGACTATGCGACCGATGCGCGGCTGCGGGCCGCCCTCGCCGCCCGCGGTGCCGGATCCGCCACCCTGATCGTCGGCCAGCGCGTCTCCTCGGTGCGCCACGCCGACAGGATCCTGCTCCTCGATCAGGGCACGGTCGCCGCGTCGGGAAATCACGAGGAACTGATGAGGGATTGCGCCGCCTATCGCGAGATCGTCGCCTCGCAGAACGCGGACGAGGCGATATCGTGACCGGCCAGGACCTTTCCGCCTCCTCCGCGCCCCCCCCGTCGCCGGCCGCGCCGGTGCCGGGCCCGCGCGGCGGCCTTCCCGGCAT
>NZ_JBAQRT010000313.1:0-8581 GCF_049306435.1 Zavarzinia sp. | reverse complement strand
GCCGACGCGGCCGAGCGGGCGGCCTTCGCCGGTCTCGTGGCGGCACCCAGTCCCGATGCCCGGCCGCTGGTGCTCGGCATCGAGGTCGCCCGGGCGATCGAAACCGCGACCGATCATCTGTCCCACGCCGCCCTGTCGTTACGTGATCGCGTGCTTGAGGAGTTGTCCGCATGAGCCGCCTGAAGCCCCTGTTCATCGGCACGCCCGAAGGCCGGACCGAGTTGACCGCCGAAATCGCCGGGGCCAAGGCCGCGCAGCTCTGGCACATGAGCCGTCTTGGCCTTGATGTGCCGCCGGCCTTCGTCCTGCCCACCACGCTCTGCTCGGCCGTGAACAGTGGCGATCCCTCGGCGCTCGATACCCTCGATGCGGCGCTGGCCGAAGGCATCGCCGGACTGGAAGCGGCGACGGGTCGGCGTTTCGGCGACAGTCGGACGCCGCTTCTCGTTTCGGTCCGCTCGGGCGCGGCGAAATCGATGCCCGGCATGTTGGAAACCGTGCTCGATGTCGGGCTGAATCCGGCGTCCCTGCGGGGCATCATCGCCATGACCGGCAACCCGCGTCTGGCCTTCGACAGTTATCGCCGTCTGATCCAGCTCTATGGCGAGGTGGTGGCCGGGGTTCCCGCCGCCGCCTTCGAGGAAAGGCTGATCGCCCTGATCGGCGCCGAGGACGCGGAGGGCGAGGCCGAACTCGACCCCGAGGCGCTGGAGCGGCTGGTCCATGATTATCTCGCGGTCTTCCAGCGAAACACCGAATCCGCCATGCCGACCGACCCCATGGACCAATTGCGCGCCGCCGCCCGGGCCGTCTTCCGCAGCTGGGACGGGGACAAGGCGCGCGAATACCGCCGCCTGAACGGGCTGGAGGGGCTGGCCGGCACCGCGGTCACGGTGCAGGCCATGGTTTTCGGCAATGCCGGGGGCGCGTCCGGCGCCGGCGTCGCCTTTTCCCGCGATCCGGCGACGGGCGGGAAGGGGCTTTATGCCGATTTCCTGTTCGATGCCCAGGGCGAGGATGTCGTCTCCGGCCGCCGGGCCCCTTCGGATGTGGCCATGCTGGCCCGGCGCCTGCCAATACAGGCGGCCGCCCTCGCGGAAGGCGCCGCCATGCTGGAAAAAGCCTTCGCCGACATGCAGGACATCGAATTCACGGTGGAAAACGGCCGGCTGTGGTTCCTGCAGACCCGTTCGGCGAAACGCACGCCCCGGGCGGCCCTGCGCTTCGCCGTCGACGCGGTGGCCGAGGGGCTGATCGATGAGGCGACGGCCCTGGCCCGTCTCGCGGGCCTCGATCTGGCGGCGACCGGCATCAGCCGTTTCGCCGGGGACGCGCCGGTGCTGGCGACGGCGACCGTGGCATCCCCCGGCGTCGCCTGCGGGCGGGTCGCCTTCGACAGCGGACGGGCGGGCGAAATGGCCGCGTCCGGCGATCCGGTGGTCCTGGTGCGCCACGACACCTCGACCGAGGATGTCGCCGGTTTCGCCGTGTCGGCGGGTATCCTGACCGCGGTCGGCGGGCGCACCGCCCATGCCGCGGTGGTGGCCCGGCAGATGGGCAAGCCCTGCCTGGTCGGCTGCGCCGGCCTCGTCTTCGGTGACGAGGTGCGTCTTGGCGGAGACGTGTTGCGCGAGGGCGACTGGCTGTGCCTCGACGGGCAGGGTGGGACGGTCAGTCTCGGCCGGCGGGATATCGTCGTCGATCGCCCGGAAGAGGATCTGCGCGTGGTCGAGAGCTGGCGCAAGTCCGTCTGAAAAACGAAAGGGGCGGCATCGCTGCCGCCCCTCCCATCGCGTGATCCGTCGAGGATCAGGCGGTGTAGTACATGTCGAACTCGATCGGATGCGGGGTGTGCTCGTAGGCGTACACATCCTGCCACTTCAGTTCGATGTAGGCGTCGATCAGATCGTCGGTGAAGACGCCGCCCTTGGTCAGGAACGAACGGTTGGCGTCGAGTTCCGTCAGGGCTTCGCGCAGCGAGCCGCAAACGGTCGGGACCAGCTTCAGCTCTTCCGGCGGCAGGTGATACAGATCCTTGTCCATGGCTTCGCCCGGATGGATCTTGTTCAGGATGCCGTCGATGCCGGCCATCAGCATGGCCGAGAACGCGAGATACGGATTCGCCAGCGGATCGGGGAAGCGCACTTCGACGCGCTTCGCCTTCGGGCTGGTGCCGTAGGGGATACGGCAGGAGGCCGAACGGTTGCGGGCCGAATAGGCCAGCAGCACGGGGGCCTCGAAGCCCGGAATCAGGCGCTTGTAGCTGTTGGTGGTCGGGTTCGTGAAGGCGTTGATCGCCTTCGCGTGCTTGATGATGCCGCCGATGTAGTACAGGCAGGTGTCCGACAGGCCGGCATACTTGTCACCGGCGAAGGTGGTGTTGCCATCCTTCCAGATCGACTGGTGGACATGCATCCCCGAGCCGTTGTCGCCCTTGATCGGCTTCGGCATGAAGGTCGCCGTCTTGCCATACTGGTAGGCGACGTTCTGGACGACATACTTGTAGATCTGGATGTAGTCGGCGGCGCGGACCAGCGTCGCGAACTTGATGCCCAGTTCGTGCTGCGAAGCGGCCACTTCGTGGTGGTGCTTCTCGATCGGCAGGCCCATGTCGCCCATGACCGCCAGCATTTCGCCGCGCATGTCGTTCAGCGAGTCGACCGGCGGAACCGGGAAGTAACCGCCCTTGACCGCCGGACGGTAGCCGAGGTTGCCGCTCTCATAGGACTTGTCGGTATTGTAGGGGCCTTCGATGTCGTCGATCTCATACGAGACCTTGTTCATCGCGACTTTCCACTTCACGTCGTCGAACACGAAGAACTCGGCTTCCGGGCCGATGTAGACCGTGTCGCCGAGGCCGGTGTAGGAGACATAGGCTTCGGCGCGCTTCGCGACCGAACGCGGATCGCGGCTGTAGCCTTCGCCCGTCGCCGGCTCGATGATGTCGCAGAAGATGACCAGGGTCGGCTGGGCGCAGAACGGATCGATGACCGCGGTGGCCGGATCCGGCATCAGGATCATGTCGGAATCATTGATCGCCTTCCAGCCGGCGATCGAGGAGCCGTCGAACATGGTGCCGTCGGTGAACATATCCTCGTCCACGACGCTCTCGTCCATGGCCAGGTGCTGCCACTTGCCCTTGAAGTCGGTGAAACGCAGGGAAACGTATTTGATTCCCTTGTCCTTGATAAGCTGAAGGACGGTCTTGGCGTCTGACATGATCTCAGGTCCTGGTTGTTGGGTTGGACTGAAGGAAATTCTGGGCGGAACGGTCAGATGGCATCCGTGCCGGTCTCGCCGGTGCGGATACGGATCGCTTGTTCGACGGGGCTGACAAAGATCTTGCCATCACCGATCCGGCCGGTGCGGGCCGCGGTCTGGATCGCTTCGATCGCGCGTTCGACGAGATCGTCTTCCAGCACGATTTCGAGCTTCACCTTCGGGAGAAAGTCGACGACATATTCGGCGCCGCGATACAACTCGGTGTGGCCCTTCTGGCGGCCGAAGCCCTTGGCCTCGGTCACGGTGATGCCCTTGAGGCCCACTTCGTTCAGCGCCTCTTTCACTTCGTCGAGTTTGAACGGCTTGATGATAGCCTCGATTTTCTTCATCGCACCTGGTTCGCCTTGGCAGGTTTGGATCGGCAGGATATGCCGCCCGCTGGATCAATGCATGGTCTGTGCCAAACGTGGCGCGCCCTAGATTCCGTGGTGCGAATACAAGCCGTCGTGGCGAAATCGCGACGATGCCTGTCCGTATGTGGCTATAAAATGTGCATATTGATCATTATTTGATCAATGCTCGGTCGAGCCGGGCGCAGGCGGGCACTGGATCGACGACCCGGGCCTGAATATGATCGGGCCATGAAAGCCCTGAATCCCCGTTTCGCCGGCCTCGGCACCACCATTTTCACCGTCATGTCCGCGCTGGCCGCCGAGCATCGCGCCGTCAACCTTGGTCAGGGCTTCCCCGACGAGGATGGCCCGGAGGAGATCCGGGCGGCGGCGGCCCGGGCCCTGATCGAGGGTCCCAACCAGTATCCGCCGATGACGGGCCTGGCCGTGTTGCGCCAGGCCGTGGCGGATCACGACCGGCGCTTCTATGGTCTCGACTACGATCCTGTCCGGGAAGTGCTCGTGACGTCGGGCGCGACGGAAGCCCTCGCCGCCGCCCTGTTCGCCCTGCTGTCGCCCGGTGACGAGGTGGTGGTGTTCGAGCCGATGTACGATTGTTACGTGCCCATCATCCTGCAGGCTGGCGCGGTGCCGAAACCGGTCCGCCTGACGCCGCCGGACTGGTCCATCCCGGAGGCGGAGCTCGAGGCGGCCTTTTCGCCGCGCACCAAACTGGTGCTCCTCAACACGCCGATGAATCCGACCGGCAAGGTCCTGACCCGGGGCGAACTGGAACGCATCGCCCGACGGGCGGTCGCCCATGATGCCTATTTGCTGTGCGACGAGGTTTACGAGCATCTCGTCTTCTCCGGCCATCGTCATCTGCCCATCGCCAGCCTGCCGGGACTTCGCGAGCGTTCGATCCGTATCGGCTCGGCCGGCAAGACCTTTTCACTGACCGGCTGGAAGGTGGGCTATCTGAGCGGTTCGGCGGAACTGATCGGGGTGATCGGCAAGGCCCATCAGTTCCTGACCTTCACCACGCCGCCCAACCTGCAGATCGGGGTCGCCCATGGCCTGGGCCTGTCCGATGCCTATTTCGAATCACTGGCGACCGGGCTGGAGCAGCGGCGGGACCGGCTGGTGGCCGGATTGCGCGCATCGGGCTTCACCACCTTGCCCGTTGAAGGCAGCTATTTCGTCAGCGCCGATATTCGCGGGGTTGGTCCCGCGTTGCCGGACGACGACTATTGCCGCTGGCTGACCGCCACGGTTGGCGTCGCGGCCGTGCCGGTCAGCGCCTTTTATGTCCAGCCGGATGCGCCCCGTCACCTGATCCGCTTCTGCTTCTGCAAGACCGAGGCGACGATCGACGCCGCGACGGAGCGACTGCGCAGCCGGATCCATTCGGCTGCTTGACGACGGCGACGGGGCGGCGTATACGCACGGCCTCTGTGGCGGGCGTAGCTCAGTTGGTTAGAGCGCCAGATTGTGGCTCTGGAGGTCGCGGGTTCGAGACCCGTCGCTCGCCCCAGATTTTCTGAACATCGCGAAAACGAAGGTCGCGCGGCTTTGGCCGTGGCGGCCTTTCGTCGTTTTCCGGTCGTCCGGCCGGGGCGCCGCGCTCGCTTTGGATGTGTGCGGCGCAGCAATTTCCATCAATAGAATAAACATCGTTAATAATGTGCAAAGAGAGATTTACGTCTCTGGTTGTATTTGGACGGTACTATTGTATTTGTCGGAGAATCAATGTTGCCATTGACTCTTTGACTTGAAGTGCATCCAATATTCCTTGGTGTTGTGTTGCCGCTTGCTGGGGATGTCGAATATGAAGCGTCTATTTCTTTTGACTGGCCCTATCGGGCTGGCGGTCGTTCGACTGGCTTTCTGGGGTAGCCTGGTGTTGCTGGCCGTATGCGCGGCAACCGTGTGGTCGACGAAAATGGCGACGCCGGAGTCGCCGGACGGTGATCAGCTGCTGGCCTTCGTCTGGGCGGCGGGGGTGTTCCTGGTCGGCTTCGTCTTCCTGCGCTGCCTGGCCGAGGTGGTGATCACGGTCATGGAAATCCGCGACAAACTGGGTGCCATCGAACGCAACACGATGGTGCGCTGACTCTATCTTCGGGGCGGACGGTCGCCGGGGCGAGCAAAGCCCCGGGGCCAATCCGGTTGACCGGACCGGCGTATTGTGAGAATGGGGCGGGAGAACAGGCCGCACGGCCGGTTGTCCCGAGGGATTCTGCGCGATGGTCGAGCTTGCCCGCAATCCGCTGGTCGAGTTGCCGGAGCGGCGCGACGGTATCGTGTTCTGCTACCACGTCGTCGACGGCAAGAACGAGCGCCTGATCGGCTGGGATGCCGTCGAGGCGGCGATGACGGCCGGGCACGGCTTCGTCTGGCTCCACCTCGACCTGTCGGTGCGGCGGGCGCGCGAGTGGATCGCCCAGGCCCACGCCATTCCCGAGGATCTGCGCGTCGAACTCGGCTCGTCGGATGTGCGCACCCGGCTCGAGAGTTATCAGGGCACGCTGTTCGGTGTCTTCACCGACATGCAATACGACATCGATCCCGACCTGACCGAGATATCGACGGTGCGGATCTTCGGATCGGAACAACTGGTGGTCAGCGCCCGGCGCCATCCGTCGCGTTCCATGGACCGGCTGCGCCGCACCCTTCACGATGGCAAGGTGCTGCGCGGCCCGGCGGATCTGATCGCGACCATGCTGGCCCATCTGGCCGAGACGGTCGAGATGGCCGTGGTCGAACTGATCGATTCCCTCGACGATATCGAGGACCGCCTGCTCGAGGGCCGGCGCGGCAGCGCGCGGGAAGACCTTGGCGCCATCCGCCGTTTCGCCGTCCGCCTGCACCGGCATCTCGCGCTCAAGCGACGGGCCGTGTTCCAGGTCTGCGCCCGGCCGCCGGCCTTCTTCGCCGAGGAAGATGCCACCGACCTGCGCGAGGCGATCGAACAACTGGGCGCCGTGGTCGACGATCTGGTGTCGGCGCAGGAGCGCGCGAAACTTCTGTACGAAGAAATGGCCGCCCAGCAGGCCGAGGTCGCCAACCGCAACCTGCTCATCCTGTCGGTGCTGACGGCGGTCTTCATGCCGATGACCCTGGTCACCGGCGTCTTCGGTATGAATGTCGCCGGCCTGCCGGGACTGGTCGCGCCCCATGCCTTCTGGTGGACCATGCTGCTCATGGCCCTGGTCGGCGTGCTGTCGTTCCTTGGTCTTCGCCGGCTGAATATCTTCTGATGGCCGGGTTGCCCGAGCGACCGCTGGTGTTCTATTCGCCGCCGCTGCGCCTCGTGGTCGCGAATGGCGCGGAATGGACGTTCGAGACCCTGGTGGTCGGATCTGACGGTTATGCCCGGCGCCTGCCCGGCGGCGCGCGCTTCACCGAGACCGAGGGGCGCAAGGCCTGCGCGGCCCATGTCATCGCCCAGATGCGGGTGGATCGCGATGTGGCCCAGCGTCGGCGGGATGCCGGCATTTCCCTGGTCGCCATCGTCGATCTTGCCTCGTGGCAGGACCTGTGCCTTGCCTATGGCGTCGCAGGCGACATCGAAGGACAGAAACCGTGACGGGTGTTGGCTTCATTCTGGTACGCCATGGCCAGCAGAGCGCGGGCTTCCATGTCGACGCCGACCCCGGCCTCGACGCCACGGGCCACGCGCAGGCGGCGGCCATGGCGGAGATGCTCGGCCCCGACGACGGGCGCCTGCTGGTCACCAGCCCCCTGCGACGGGCGCGCGAGACCGTGGCCGCCGTCGAGTCCCGCTGGGGCCGGACAGCCATCGTCGAGCCGCGCATGGCGGAAGTGCCGACGCCGGGCATGAGCCTCGAGGAGCGGGGCCACTGGCTGGAGGCCTTCCTGCGGGGCGACTGGTCGGGGCAGCCCGCGCATCTCCTGGCCTGGCGGGATGGAATCGCGGGTTTTCTCGCCGGTCTCGACCGGCCGGCGGTGATCGTCAGCCACTTCGTCGTCGTCAACGCGGTGATCGGCCTCGCCACCGGCGACGGCCGGGTAACGCCATCGATGCCGGATCATTGCTCGATCAACCGCTTCGAGGTCCGGGACGGTGCCCTCCACCTGATCGAGAAGGGCGCCCAGCGCCGGACGGTGATCGGATGAGCGCGGTGCCCGGCGATCTCGCCCTGCTGACCAGCGCCGAAATGGGCCGGGCCGATCGCCTGACCATCGATGGCGGCATTCCCGGCCTCACCCTGATGGAAAACGCCGGCCGGGCTGTCGCCGATGCGATCCTGGCGCGCTATCCGGTGCAGCCGGTCCTTGTTCTTTGTGGTCCGGGCAATAATGGCGGCGACGGCTGGGTGGTGGCCCGGCGGCTGAAGCAGGCGGGATATGATGTCGCCTGCGCCGCGCTGGCGCCCGTGTCGGCCCTCGAGGGCGATGCCGCCGCCATGGCCGCGCGCTGGGACGGACCCGTGCTGCCGTTCGAGCCCGCGTCCCTCGACGGGCGCGCCCTCGTCGTCGACGCGGTCTTCGGTGCCGGCCTTGCCCGCGATCTCGATTCGCCGGTCCTGCGCATGATCGAGGCGGTGGGCGCGGGGCGGGTCGTCGTCGCCATCGACCTGCCGAGCGGCGTCAATGGCGACGATGGCACCATCCGGGGCGGGGCCTTCACCGCCGCTCTCTCTGTCAGTTTCTTCAGGGCCAAGCCCGGTCATCTGCTTTATCCCGGCCGGGGGCGGACGGGGCATCTCGTCATCGCCGACATCGGCATCTCGCCCGATGTGCTGGCGGTGATCGGGCCGAAGCTGTTGCGCAACGGGCCGGCGCTGTTCGCCCGCCATTTCCCCGTGCTGCGTCAGGATGGCCACAAATATGATCGCGGTCATACCGCTGTTCTTTCCGGCGGGGCGCTGCACACCGGCGCGGCCCGGCTGGCGGCGCGGGCGGCCCTGCGGATCGGCAGCGGCCTCGTCACCACCCTGGGC
>NZ_JBAQRT010000312.1:0-47197 GCF_049306435.1 Zavarzinia sp. | reverse complement strand
GGTGGAGGTCGGCTTCACCGCCTGGATCACGCCGCCGGCCTATACCCGTCTCGCTCCCATCTATCTCGGCGGTCAGGGCCTTGCCCCGGGCGAGCGGCTGCGGGTGACCGCGGGCGCGACGGTGATGGCCCGGCTCTATGGCGTCGGCAGCGGCGCCATTGCCTTCGGCCAGACCATCGCCCCGCTCGATGCCGTGGAGGATGGCACTTTCGCCGGCGAAGTGCCGGTGCAACCGGCGGATCGCCTCGCCCTCGTCGGCGGCGGCAGCGAAATGGCGGCCTGGCCGCTCGAGGTGGTGGCCGATGCGCCGCCTGTCGTCGCCTTCACCGCGCCGCCCGCGGCGACCGAACAGAAGTCCCTGCGCATCGCCTTCGCCGCCGTCGACGATTACGGCGTCCAGTCGGTCAATCTGCAGCTTCGCCTGGCCGGCGTCGGCGAGCCGCTGGTCATTCCGCTGGGCGGCGCCACCGGCCGGCCGGAAGCCCGGGGCACCGCCTTTCGCGACCTGACCGCCAGCCCCTGGGCCGGGCTCGATGTGACCGCCGTCCTCGTGGCGAGCGATGCCCTCGGCCAGGTCGGGGAATCCGATCCCGTCACCCTGGCCCTGCCCGAGCGGGCGTTCCGCCACCCGGTGGCGCGGGCGATCGTCGCCGCGCGCAAGCAACTGGTCGCCCATCCGGCCGACCGGCGTAAGGTCGCCGAGGTTCTGGCCGGCATCGCCGACGATGTCGGCGCCTATGACGAGCGGAAGGCGGTCTATCTCGGCCTCGGCATGGCGGTTCTGAAACTCCTCCGTCACCGCGACGGCACTCAGGACATGGAGGTCGTCGAGCTTCTCTGGGCGATCGCCCTCGATCTTGATTCGGGCCGGGTCGGCGGGGCGCAGGCGCAATTGCGCGCGGCGCAGGATGCGCTGGAACAGGCGCTCGATTCAGGCGCCTCCGATGCCGAGATCGCCCGCCTGATGGCGGAAATGCGCGCCGCCATGGACGAATATCTGCGCGCCCTGACCGAGGAAGCGATGCGGAACGGCCTCGATGCCGGCGACTTGCGCGACGCGCCGGACGGTCAGGCGATCACGGGCGACGATATCCAGCGGATGCTGGACGAGGCGCAGCGCGCGGCCGAAACCGGCTCGCGCGAGGCGGCGCGCCAGATGTTGTCGCAACTGCGCGAAATGCTGGAAAACCTGCAGGCCATGCCCTCGCGGCCGGGCGATGCCGCCGCCGGCAAGGCCCTGAGCGAAAGCATGGAGCAGATGGGCGGAATGCTGCGCGAGCAGAGCCGGCTGCGCGACCAGTCCTTCGCCGAACAGCAGCGCCGGGACGGCGACGCCGGAATGCCCGGCGAGCAGGGCCAGCCCCGCCCGGGCGACCAGGGCCGGCCCCAGGCGGGCCAGGGTCAGCCAGGCCAGGGCAAGCCGGGCCAGAACGGGCAGGGGGGCGGCCAGGGCGGTGGCCTGTCCGATCTCGCCCGGTCGCAGGAAGCCTTGCGCCGTCAGCTGGGCGATGTCCTCGGCCGTCTCGGCGAGGCCGGTCTGCCGCTGCCCGATGCCCTGACCCGGGCCGACCGGGCGATGGATGCCGCCCGCTCCGCCCTTGCCGGCAATGATCCCGCCGCTGCTGCTGCGGCCCAGGGAGAGGCGCTCGATGCCCTGCGCGAGGGTTTGCAGGCCATGGGCGAACAGATGGCGCGGCAATTGGGCGTCTCGCGCGGGCAGGGCGCCGCGGGCGACAAGCCGGGCGGGGAGCGCGATCCCCTCGGCCGGCCGCGTCCGGGGCAGAACTTCGGCAATGGCGAGGATGTCCGCGTGCCGACCGAAGCGGAGGCCAAACGCGTGCGCGAAATCCTCGAGGAATTGCAGCGCCGCTCGGGCGACCGCACGCGCAGCGAGGAAGAGCTGGACTACATCCGCCGCCTGATCGAGCGTTTCTGATCCTTCCGCCATTGAGGCTGGACAGGGGCGCCGCCCGGTCGCACGCTGTCCACCTGTTGCGACAGGCTGACGCAGTCAGGCGACGGGGATGAACGGCACCACAAGATGTGCCGGCACGGGAGGAATCGGGATGATGAACTTGCCGTATATCAATCGGCGCGGGCTTCTGGCTGCCGGGGTCGGCCTGCTGGCTTACGGCGCCCGGGGTATCTCGCGGGCGCGGGCCGAGACTTTCGTCAATGTCCTGTCCGGCGGCACCTCCGGCGCCTATTACCCGATCGGCGTCGCGCTGGCCGGCGCGATCGAGAAGACCGTGGCCGGCACCAAGACCAGCGTGCAGGCGACCAAGGCTTCGGTCGAGAACCTGAACCTCCTGCAGAAGGGCCAGGGCGAGATCGGATTCACCCTCGCCGATGCCGCCAGCGCCGCCGTCGCCGGCAACGAGGAGGCGGGCTTCAAGGTGAAGCTCGATCGCTTGCGCCTGATCGCCGCCATCTATTCCAACTTCGTCCAGATCGTCGCCAACGCCGAAAGCGGCATCAAGACCCTGGCCGACCTGAAGGGTAAGCGCATCTCGGTCGGCGCGCCCAAATCCGGCACCGAATTGAACGCCCGCGCCATCCTGAAGGCCGCCGGCCTGACTTATGACGATTTCGCCAAGGTGGAATATCTGCCCTTCGGCGAATCGGTCGATCTGATGAAGAACCGCCAGATCGATGTCACCCTGCAGTCGGCGGGGCTCGGCGTCGGCTCGATCAAGGACCTGGCGGCCTCGATCCCGATCATCGTCGTGCCGGTCCCCGCCGAGACCGTCGCGGCCGTTGGCGATGCCGCCTATCAGACGGGCGAAATTCCCGCCGGCACCTATTCGGGCCAGGAGGCCGCCGTGCCCACGGCGACGATCCGCAACCTTCTGGTCAGCCACGAGGGGGTTTCGGATGATCTCGCCCATGGCATGACCAAGGCGCTGTTCGACAATCTCGATGCCCTCGTGGCAGCCCATGCCGCGGCCAAGGGGATCAAGCTGGATGCCGGGGCGGCCATGGGACCCGTGCCGCTGCATCCCGGGGCCCTTCGCTTCTACAAGGAAAAGGGCCTGGCGTGACGGCGGCTTCCGTCGTCGACCGCGAGGCACCGGCCCACGCCCGGCTGGAGGGCCGGGCGGCGCTGATCGTCGCCGTCGTCGGCACGCTGTTTTCCCTGTTCCAGATCTGGACGGCGGCGCTCAGCCCGCTGTCCAGCCTGGCCGTCCGTTCGATCCATGTCGGCTTCCTGCTGGCGATGACCTTCATGCTGTTCGGGCTGCGACCGGGGCAGGGGGTTCGGCGTGTTCCCGTGTGGGACTGGGGCCTGGCCGGGCTCGGCTTTTTGCTCGGGCTCTATCATGTCGTCTTCGAGCATGACCTGATCCTGCGCGCGGGCGAGCCCGAGGTGATGGATATCGTGGTCGGCTGCGCCACCATTCTCCTCGTCTTCGAGGCGGCGCGGCGCATCATGGGCCTGGCCCTGCCGATCCTTTGCGGCGTGTTCATTCCCTATGCCCTGCTGGGGCCGCATCTGCCCTTCGGCCTCGCGCATCGGGGCTTCACCTTCGAACAGGTGGTGGACCAGCTTTTTCTTGGCACCGAGGGGATCTACGGCACGCCGACCTTCGTCTCGGCGACCTATATCTTCCTTTTCGTGCTGTTCGGGGCCTTTCTCGAACATGCCGGCATGGTGAAACTGTTCAACGATGTGGCCCTCGGCCTCGTCGGGCGGGCGAAGGGCGGGCCGGCCAAGGTCGCGGTGATCTCGTCGGGCCTGATGGGCACCATCAATGGCTCGGGCGTCGCCAATGTCCTGACCACGGGCCAGTTCACCATTCCGCTGATGACCCGTTTCGGCTATCGCCCGGCCTTCGCCGGCGCGGTCGAGGCCACGGCGTCCATGGGCGGGCAGATCATGCCGCCGGTGATGGGCGCCGTCGCCTTCATCATGGCCGAAACCCTGGGCGTCGCCTATGCCGAGATCGCCCGGGCGGCGATCATCCCCGCCATTCTCTATTACGCCTCCGTGTTCTGGATGGTGCATCTCGAAGCCGGGCGCCGCGACCTGAAAGGTCTTACGGCCGAGGAGTGTCCCAGCGCGCTGCAGGCGCTGCGCCGGGGCTGGTATCTGCTGCTGCCGCTGGCCGCGCTCGTCACCTTGCTGTTCTCGGGCTATACGCCGCTTTTCGCCGGGGTCATCGGCCTCTTCGCCACGGTGTGTCTGATCCTCGGTCAATCGGTGGCCCGCGATGCCCTCGGTACCGCGGTCCAGCGTTTCGTGTTCTGGATCGTGCTCGGGCTCCTCGCCGGCGGCGCGATCGAAGGCGGCATGTCGCCGGTGACCGTGGCCGGCATCGCCATGCTGGTGCTGGCGACCGCCGCCGCCTTCTTCCGGGGCGGGCGCGCGGCGCTGCGCCTCATCCTGTCCAGCCTTTCCGATGGCGCGGGCAATGCGCTGGGGGTCGGTGTCGCCTGCGCCCTCGTCGGCGTGCTGATCGGCGTCACCACCCTGACCGGCATCGCCTCCAGCCTCGCCGGCAGTATCGTCGCCCTGGCCGATGGCAATCTCATGCTGGCCCTGGTGCTGACCATGGTCGCCTGCCTCGTGCTCGGCACCGGGCTGCCGACCATTCCCAATTACATCATCACCTCGTCGATCGCGGCGCCCGCCCTGATGCACATGGGGGTGCCGCCCATCGCGTCGCATATGTTCTGCTTCTATTTCGGCATCATGGCGGATCTGACGCCGCCCGTTGCCCTGGCCGCCCTCGCCGCCTCGTCGATCGCGCGGGCCGGTCACATGGAAATCGGCTGGATCGCGACGAGGATCGCCCTGGCCGGCTATGTCGTGCCCTTCATGGCGGTCTATGACACGGCGCTGATCGGGCAGAGCGACGATCCGCTGGCCATCGCCTATGCCATGCTGCGGGCGCTGGTCGCCATCGGCCTGTGGGGCGCGGTCGCGATCCGCTGGGGCCTGACGCTTGTGCCTCTGTGGCAGATGCCGGTCGCGGTCGGCGGGGCCATCGGCCTCGTGCTGTCGACGCCCCTGTCGGACGAGATCGGCTTCGCCCTCGCCGCCGTCTTCGTGCTGCTGCAGATGCTGGAGCGGCGGCGGGCAGGGGCGTGAGCGCCGGCCTCTGCCTGCTGCTCGCCGGCCACATTCTGGCGGCGCGGCTGGAGGTGGATCGCTTTACCCTGGCCTGGGTCCACTCGGTCGAGAAGATCGAATGGCAGGAGGACTGGGTGGTGACCCCAGGCGGCCTCGATCTGATCGAAGCCCGCGTCGCCGGCTCGGGCGCGGGGATGGAAGTGCCGGCGGATGCAAGGCGGATCGATGGTGGCTGGGCCTATCGCCCCGGTCTGCCGCGACAGAGGGAAGTGCATCTCGCCCGGTCGGGCGTCGTGCCGGACTACCGCCTGTGCGTCGGGGGAAGCTGTTCGCCGCTTGGCCGTCTTGCCGGCGGCATCGCCGATGACGTCGGCGTGACCCTGGCGTCCTGCGCGCCCTGATGTCAGCGCGCCAGCGCCGCCTCGACCGCCGCCAGCAGGTCGGACAGCGAGAAGGGCTTCAGCACGAGGCCGGCGACGAGACCCTGGAAATCCTCCGCCCGTTCGTATTCGGCGGCATAGCCGGTCATCAGCACGATGGGCAGGTCCGGTTGTTCGTCGGCAAGGGCGAGGGCGAGGGCAAGCCCGTCCATCACCGGCATCCGGATGTCCGACAGCAGGAGATCGAAACGCTGTGAACCCGCCATCTGCAGAGCGGCGCCACCATCGCCCGCGAGGCTGACCTGATGGCCCGCCCCGGTCAGGGCGCGCAGGATGAACTGCGCGACCGCGGCCTCATCCTCGGCGACAAGGATGCGGGCCATCGCCGGGCCTCAGTCTTCGACGACGCCGATGAACGGCAGTTCGCGGAAGCAGTTGGCGACATCCATGCCGTAACCGACGACGAAGCGCTCGGGGCATTCGAAGCCGACGAAATCGGCCTGAAGATTGTTCTCGCGCCGCTTCGGCTTGTCGAGGAGCACGCAGAGCTGAACCTCGGCGCCGCGCGCCGACATCAGATCCTTGGCGAAGGACAGGGTGCGGCCCGATTCCAGGATATCGTCGACGATCAGCAGCTTCTTGCCGCGCACGATGATCGAGATGTCGCGCTGGACCGTGACCTGGCCGGAACTCGTCGTGCGGTCGCCATAGGACGACAGGATGACGAAATCCACCTCGACCTCGGCGCCCTCCAGATGAAGCGCGCGCAGAAGATCGGCGGCGAACATGAAGCTGCCCTTCAGCACCGGCACGACGGCGAATTCGAGGCCCATCACGGCGACGATTTCCTTGGCCAGTTCACGGGTCCGTACATCGATCGTGTCGGCGTCGAACAATACGCGCACTGCCTTGCCCTGGGGCACGGGCCTCGTCATGGGGATTCTCCAAAGGTGACGGCGATTCGGGTCGCCTCGGTGGGCGGCGCGGCGAAGCGCACCTTGTAGTGGGCCTCGCCGCCGGCGGGCAGAAGATTGGGCTCGGGCGTGGCCATTTCACGGCGCAGGATGCGGCCCTGGTCGTCGAGCAGGCTGACCCAGAGCGGCGGCACCGGCCGTTCCGAATCGATGGTCGAACGAACCGTGCCGTTCACGGTCAGGATTTCGGCGCCGCCCTCGTTCGAGCGTTCGGTGGTCGGATTGGCCAGCGCGAGGCCATAGGCGGCGACCGGCAGGCCGACGAGTTCATAGAGCTTGCCCGATGGCGGCCAGGCTTCGACCACCTGGTCGCGGAAGGCGACCGCGGAACCAAGGCCGCCAGCGAGGACGACGAAGAACAACAGCCAGCCCAGCGCCGCGCCACGCCGTGGATGGGTCAGCGGCGGACCGGGCAGGTTGCGGCTCGGCCCGCCCACGCTCGATCCGCCGCCGCCCGCCGCGCGGGTCGGCTCGATCAGATCGACGGTATGGGGCATGTCGTCCGGCGGTTGCTGGAACCAGAGGTGACCGCAGCGGGCACAGCGCACCTCCCGCCCGGCCGGGCTGAGGGCAGCCGGGGGCAGCAGGTAACGGGTGCTGCAGGATGGGCAGGTGATGATCATGCGCGATCGACTTGAAGAAGCGGATACCGGCGTTTATAGGCGACCCCGTGCCCTGCTGCCAGCCCTAGCGAGCAGCCCGGGCGACGGACCGGAGCTGAAACAGGATCGGGCCTTCCGGGCGCGCTGTCGAGGGGGTTGGCCTCGTGGGTCGCTTCGTGCCATGGTGCCGACTCCAGCAGCAGGCAGCAGGTATGGTTCGGTTCGACAATGTCGGGATGCGCTATGGCATCGGCCATGAAGTATTGCGCGACGTCTCCTTCGAGCTGCCCCGTGGGTCGCTGACCTATCTGACCGGGGCCAGCGGTGCGGGCAAATCCTCGCTGCTTCGCCTGATGTATCTCGCCCATCGGCCGTCGCGCGGCCTGATCGAGATTTTCGGCAAGGATCTCACCCGCCTGCCGCGTCAGGCCCTGCCTGAACTCCGCCGCCAGATCGGCGTCGTCTTCCAGGATTTCCGGTTGATCGATCACCTCTCGGTCTTCGACAATGTCGCGCTGCCCCTGCGCCTCGCCGAGGCGCCGAAGGCCGAGGTGAAGGCCCATGTCGACGAACTCCTCAGCTGGGTCGGCCTCGCCGACAAGGTGCGGGCGACCCCGGCCGAGCTGTCGGGCGGCGAACAACAGCGGGTGGCGATCGCCCGCGCGGTCATCGCCCGGCCCCGCCTGCTTCTCGCCGACGAGCCGACCGGCAGCGTCGATCCCGACATGGGCGACCGTTTGATGCATCTGTTTCTCGAGTTGAACCGCATCGGCACCACGATCCTGATCGCCACCCATGACGTCGCCATGATGGAACGCCACCGTGCACCGGTGCTGCGCCTGGTGCGCGGCGAACTGGCGGTCAGCCGGCCCGGCGGCCCGGTCTGAGGGGGCGGGGAGACATGTTGGGACGTCTCGATCTTCTGCCCCGGGGGGCGCTGTCCACCCGCCTTGTTCCGGCGATCATCGCCGTCATGGTGCTGCTGCTGACCCTCGCCGCCACGGGCGCGATCGGCATCGACCGGTCGCTGGCCAGTTTCCAGTCCGAACTCGCCGGCCGTTACACGGTCGAACTGCCGACCGCCGAGGCCGGCGCCGTCGACGACGAGACGGTGGCCAAGGTGGTCGATCTTCTGGCCGAGACCCCGGGCGTCATCGCCGCCGAGGTCGTGCCGATGCCGACCATGCAGCGCCTGCTCGAGCCCTGGCTCGGCCGGGATGCCGCGGTGGGCGACCTGCCGCTGCCGGTGCTGATCGATATCGCCTCCACCCCTGGCGCGGTGCTGGATGCGCCGGCGCTGGCCGCGCGCCTCAACGCGCTCGTGAAGGGCGCCCGGGTGGAGGCGGCGATCGACAGCATGGAGGAGATCGCCGAGGTCGCGGGCGCGATCGAACTCGCGGCCTATGCCATCGTCGGCCTCGTGGCCTTCTGTCTGGTCGCGGTCGTCGTTTTCGCCACGCGCTCGGGCCTCGATGCCCAGCACGGCATCATCGAGATCGCGCATCAGCTGGGCGCCCGAGGGGCGACGATCGCCCGGGAATTCCAGCTGCATTTCCTGGCCCTCGGCGCCGTGGGCGGGGCCATCGGGGTGGTGCTGGCCGGGATCGTCATCTATGGCCTCGCCCTCTTCGCCGGCTCGCTCGATTCGCCGTTCCTGCCCTCGCTCGACGATTTTCTCGGCGGCCTGCTGCCCCTGCTGGCGATCCCGCCCGCCGTCGCCGTGCTGACGACGGCGACGGCCGGGCTGACGGTCTCGCGCGCCCTGCGCCGCATGGTCTAGGCATGGCGCGGCTGGTCGTCATCGAGCGCGACGGGGTGCTGGTGGAAGCCGTCTCCCCGGCGATCCGCCATCCCGGCGAGATGCGCCTGCTGCCCGGCGCGGGGGAGGCGATCGCCCGCCTGAACCGGGCCGGCATCCTGGTCGCCGTCATCACCCGCCAGCCCCTGCTGGGACGGGGGCCGCTGGACGAGGCCATGCTGCATCGCCTGCATGATCACCTGCGCGATCTTCTGGCCCCCACCGGGGCCAGGCTCGACCACATCGGCCATGTCGACGGCGGCAATGGCCGCGATCCCGCCGCGCTGCCCGCGATCCGCGAGCTGCTGCGGCGAATGCGGGTGCCAGCTGACGAGGCGGTGCTGATCGGTCATTGCCTTGATGACCTGCAGGCCGCCTCGGCGGCCGGCATCGCCCGTATCCTCGTTCGCGGCGGCCGGGGCAGGGCCACTCAAGGGGCCGGGATCCCCGCGCAGGTGATGCCGCTGCGCATCGCGGATGATATCGTCGGGGCCGTGGACCGGCTTCTGGGTGTCGAGGGGGGCGAGGGAAGGGCGTGATGCGCAGCCTGCGTCTTCTCCTGCTGATCGCGGCGTTCCTGCTGGGAGCCTATGGCTGGTTCCTCGGCCGGATTCCGACCAGCATCGCCGAGCCCCAGCGCCAAACGGATGGCATCGTCGTGCTGACCGGCGGCGCGCTCCGTCTCGACGAAGCCGCCGTCCTGCTGGCCGATGGCCGGGCGCGGCGCCTGCTGATTTCCGGCGTTTCCATCGATTCGAAGCCCGAGGACATCCGCGAGCGCCTGCCGGCGATCGGCGACGAGCTGTTCCGCTGCTGCGTCGATCTCGGCTATCAGGCGCGCAACACGATCGGCAATGCCGGCGAAGCGGCCGCCTGGGCGCGGGCCAACGGCATGAAGACCCTGCGCATCGTCACCGCCGCCTATCACATGCCGCGTACCCTCGCCGAATTGCGCCGGGTCCTGCCGGGGGTGGAATTCGTGCCCCATCCGGTCTTTCCCGAGCGGGTCTTCGACAGCGGCACCCTGCCGCCGGTGACCGCCCCTCTCGAATTCGCCAAATATGTCCTCGCCCTGTTCCGCCTGCGCGTCGCCGACATGGATGCCGGGGCCGAAACCGGGGTGGCGGACATTCCCCCCCCATCCGAGGCCGTCGCCCGGCCGGAGTCCGTTCCATGATCCTGCTCTGGCTGCGCTCTGCGGTGTTCAACCTGTTCTTCTACGTCTGGACCGCCCTGATGACGGTGGTTCTGCTGCCGATGTTGCTGGTGCCCCGTCAGCTCGGCATTCGGGCGGCGCGGGTCTGGATCTTCGGCATCAACCTTGGCCTGCGGCTGATCTGCGGTGTCAGGGTCGAGGTCCGTGGCCGCGAGCGAATTCCCGAGGGGCCGGTGCTGATCGCCGCCAAGCACCAGTCGGCCTGGGACACGATCGAGTTGCTGGCGATCTGCGGAATGCCGTCGGTCGTGCTGAAACGCGAGCTGACCTGGATCCCGCTGTATGGCCAGTACGTCACGGCCATGGGCGGCATTCCGATCGACCGTTCGGCCGGGGCCAAGGCCCTGAAGGACATGGTGCGCCAGGCGAAGCAGACCGTCGCCACGGGCCGCTCCGTGCTGATCTTCCCGCAGGGCACGAGGGTCGCGCCCGGGCAGAAGATCCCCTATCAGCCGGGGGTCGCCGCGCTCTACAGCCAGCTTGGCCTGCCGTGCGTCCCGGTCGCGCTCAATTCCGGCCTGTTCTGGCCGCGGCGCAAGTTCCTGCGCCCGCCGGGCACGATCACCGTCGAGTTCCTCACGCCGATCCCGCCGGGGCTGCGCCGGGAGCCGTTCATGACCACCCTCGAGGCCCGGGTCGAGGCCGCTTCCGATGCGCTTGTCGCGCTTGCCCGCAGTGCGTCCGGCCCCTAGATATGGGGTGCCATACGAATCGGGAACATTCGTCGCGATCCCCAGCACTGGTTGTGGATAACTTGGCGGACGCGACGTGTAGATTCCGGGGATAAGTTCGATTCCCCAATGCGATCAGCATCTTGTGCTGGCGAACATTGTGGAAACGAACAGGGAACGGCCGGCTTGACCAGGAACGGTTGGGCTGTCACCGTCTCTCCTTTCAGCACAGCATTCAGAATCTTCGAGGACCGAAACCATGGTGTCGATCGCGCCGATTAGCCAGCAGATCTGGGACATGAAATACCGCCTGAAGGCTGTGGACGGCACGCCCCTCGATGCGACCATCGAGGACAGCTGGCTGCGTGTCGCCAAGGCCCTGGCCGTGGTCGAGACGCCGGAGGAGCGGACCCATTGGGAAGGCGAGTTCCTGTCGGCGCTGCGCGATTTCCGCTACATGCCGGCGGGCCGTATCATGGCCGGCGCGGGCACGGACCGGCGCGTGACCCTGTTCAACTGCTTCGTCATGGGCACGATCCCCGACAGCATGTCGGGCATTTTCGAGCAACTGCGCGAGGCGGCCCTGACCATGCAGCAGGGTGGCGGCATCGGTTACGATTTCTCGACCCTGCGGCCCAAGGGCGCGCCCGTGAAGGGCGTCGGCGCCGACGCTTCCGGCCCGCTGCCCTTCATGGATGTCTGGGACAGCATGTGCCGTACCATCATGTCGGCGGGCTCGCGCCGGGGCGCCATGATGGCGACCATGCGCTGCGACCACCCGGATATCGAAGCCTTCATCGCGGCCAAGCGCGATCCGGGCCGCCTGCGCATGTTCAACCTCTCGGTCCTCGTCACCGATCCCTTCATGAAGGCGGTCGAGGAGGATGCGCCCTGGGACCTCGTGTTCGACGGCGTCGTCTACAAGACCGTGCAGGCCCGCGACCTGTGGGACACGATCATGCAGGCGACCTATGCCTATGCCGAACCGGGCGTGATCTTCATCGACCGCATCAACCGGCTGAATAACCTCTGGTATGCGGAAACCATCAGCGCGACCAATCCTTGCGGCGAACAGCCCCTGCCGCCTTATGGCGCCTGCCTGCTCGGCTCGGTCAATCTCGCCCGCTTCGTGCAAAAGCCTTTCGAGGAAGACGCCAGCCTCGACATGGTGGAACTCGACCGGGTGGTGCGCCTCGCCATCCGCATGATGGACAATGTGGTCGATGCCTCGAATTTCCCGCTGCCCGAACAGCTCGAGGAAGCGAAGGCCAAGCGTCGTATCGGCCTTGGCGTCACCGGTCTCGCCGATGCCCTGATCATGTGCCGGGCGCGTTACGGCGGGCCGCTGGCGCTGCGCCTGATCGCCGGCTGGATGCATGCGATCCAGCGCGCGGCCTATCTCGCCTCCGTCGATCTCGCGAGGGAGAAGGGCGCCTTCCCGCTGTTCGACGCCGAGAAATACCTGGCCGGCGAATCGATCCGGGGCCTCGACGCCGACGTGCAGGCGGCGATCCGCGAGCATGGCATCCGCAATGCCCTGCTCACCTCGATCGCGCCGACGGGGACCATCTCGCTCTTCGCCGACAATGTCTCGTCGGGGCTGGAGCCGGTGTTTTCCTTCGCCTATACCCGCAAGGTGCTGATGCCCGACGGCACCCGCAAGGAAGAGGACGTCACCGATTACGCCTACCGCCTGTGGCGCCGCCTGAAGGGCGATGCGCCGCTGCCCGATTATTTCGTCGATGCCCAGGTGCTAACCCCGCCCGACCATGTGCGGGTGCAGGCCGTCGTGCAGAAATATGTCGACAGCTCGATTTCCAAGACCATCAACTGCCCCGAGGATATTTCCTTCGAGGCGTTCAAGGACGTCTATCTGATGGCCTGGGCGGAAGGGTGCAAGGGCTGCACCACCTATCGCCCGAACGACATCACCGGCTCCGTCCTCTCGATCGAGCCGAAGAAGGAGGCGAAGCCCCAGGCCGAGCCCGAACTGCCGCTGGAAAGCGCGGCGTCCCATGCCCGGTCCGAGGATGTCTTCGAGGCGGGCGGCGTCGTCTACATGACGAAGCCGCTCGACCGGCCGGAAGTCCTGCCGGGCAAGACCTACAAGGTGCGCTGGCCGGAATCGGAACACGCGCTCTACATCACGGTGAACGATGTCGTGCAGGACGGGCGTCGCCGCCCGTTCGAGGTCTTCATCAACTCGAAGAACATGGAGCATTACGCCTGGACCGTGGCGCTGACGCGCATGATCTCGGCCGTGTTCCGCCGCGGCGGGGATGTCGCCTTCGTGGTCGAGGAATTGAAGGCCGTGTTCGATCCTCGCGGCGGTCACTGGATGCAGGGGCGTTACGTCCCCTCGCTTCTCGCCGCCATCGGCGAGGTGATCGAGCAGCACATGATCGACATCGGCTTCATCCGCAAGGACGAGGTCGAGGTGCCGGAGAAATTCCGCCGCGCCGCCGAGGCCAGCCCGCCGTCGGGCAATCTGAAGGGGATGCGCGGCTGCCCGCGCTGCGGCCAGCCCAGCCTCGTTCGCCAGGAAGGCTGCGACGCTTGCTTCTCCTGCGGCTATTCCAAGTGCGGCTGACGCCTCACTTGGTTTCCAGCGTGTAACGGCCGTCCCAGTCGGCCGGGGGCGGGGTGTCGCGGTAGCGCTCCGCCCGCTCGCGGTAGAGGGCGGAGACCGGATCGGCGGCGGCCAGTTCGGCGAAACCCGCCGCCGCCGCCGCGAAATCCCGGTCGTGATAGAGCGCGAGCGCGGCGCGGAAACGCTCGATCAGGTCTTTCCTCTCGGCGCCGATTTCCGCCGCGCGCCCGACCAGCTCGAAGATCGGCACCGGCCTGGTCTTGCCCTTGACCACCAGCTGGTCGATGGCGCGCAGCAGGAATTCCGGCCCCAGCTTCGCGGCCGTGGGGCCGGAAACGATGACATGGGTGCCGTAGTGGTTATTCGCCCCCTCGAGGCGGGAGGCGAGATTCACCACGTCGCCGGTCACGGTGTAATTCAGCCGGGTGCGCGAGCCCATGTTGCCGACCACGGCCTCGCCACTGGCGATGCCGATGCGGGTGCCGAGCGGTTTCAGCCCGAACACCGGCACGACGACCTCGGCATTGAAGCGGTCGAGGGCTTGTCGCGCGTCGAGCGCCGCTTCCGCCGCCAGCCGTTCGGCTTCGTCCTGATTGAGGGGCGCGCCCCAGACCGCCATGACCGCATCACCGATATATTTGTCGACATAGCCTTCGCGGGCTTCGATCGCCTCGGTGAGCACGGTCAGATACTGGTTCACCACTTCGACGAAGCGCTCGGGATCGGCGGCCAGACGCTCGCTCAGGGACGTGAAGCCGACCATGTCCGAGAAGAAGATCGTGACCTGCCGCCGCTCCCCGCCGAGGCGCAGCGCCCCCGCGTCCTCCGCCAGGCGGTCGACCAGGGCCGGGGCGAGGTAATGGCGGAAGGCGTGCTGGATGCGGCGCCGGCCGCCGTCCTCGATCACGAAGCGATAGGCATAGAGCCCGGCGAAGAGGACGATGGCGCCCCCGGCGAGGGGCAGCACCGGCACCACGACGCCCCCGGCCAGCGCGACGACCGCGCCGAGAAACAGCAGGGCGACGGCGACGAACCCGGTCAGGGCCCCCAGCGCCGGCTTCAGCACGAAGAAGCCGAGGCCCAGCAGCAGGAACCAGGCAAAACCGACCGCGGCCTCGACCGGCGCGGGCAGGGGCAGCAGCCAGGCGCCCTTGGTGATCGTGTTGATCGCCGCGGCATGGATCAGCACCCCGGGCATGGACGAGCGGCTGCCGAGCGGGCGGAAGCGCTCGGGATCGGCGGCGATCCGGCAGCGGGGCGGATCGCGGCTGTCGTCGCCCTCGGTCAAGGCCAGGCGCTTGGCGCTGCGGAAACGGTCCTCGATGTCCAGAGTTTCGCCGATCAACACGATCTTGCCGGCGAAGGCGCGGGCGAGATAATCGCCGTCGCCCGCCTCGACGCAGGCATGGATGTCGCCGAGACTATAGGTCGGGACATCGCCCGGCCCGGTGTTGAAATTGATCAGGAAATCCCCGGTCGGCACGGGAAAGCCGGCCCGCGCCGCCAATTCCGTGCCGAAGGAGGTGACGCTGCCGCCGCCCTCCAGCGGATAGCGCGCGATATAGGCACGCACCACGTCGTCATCGTCAAAGGCGAGGTTGAGCAGGCGGATATTGTCGTCGCCCCGCGCCGCCAGCCGCTGGGCGGCATGGGGGCGCAGCACCTCGCGCGACAGTTTCGCCTCGCCCAGCACCAGCTTGCCGGCATCGGCCGCCTTGCGAAGGGCAATCAGGAACGGCCGGTCGCGGCCCTGCAACAGGTCGGGCCGGTCGAGGGTGACGGGGAAGACCACGTCGAAGCCGATGGCCCTGGCGCCGCCGGCGAGGGCGGCGTCGATGACGCGGGCGAGTTGCGGTGTCCAGGCCACCTTGGGCGTCTGGTCGAAGGGGGGGACGTGATAGGTCTGCTCGTCGATGGCGACGAGGACGACGTCGGAGGTTTCGGGCGGGAACAGCGGCCCGAACAGGGCATGGCGCAGGGGCAGGGCGAAATCGATGCCGGCCCGGGCGAGGAAGCCCAGCGGACCCGACATGATCGCCAGGGTCAGTAGGGCCGCCAGCACGATGGACAGGCCCGCCCGCCGCAGCCAGGGGCGGGGCGGGCGGGCCGTCCGGTCAGGGTTTGGCAACCGGCACCAGTCGATTGGCCAATGTATCGGGCAGGCTCAGGCTCGGGTCGATCGAGAAGCGCGCGACACCGATGATCGCCCCGCCGGAGCGGACTTCGACCCGGTAAGGCACATTGGCGGTGAGGCGGGGCGCCGAGGCCGGATATTCGACATGGCCATTCTCGCCCTGGCCCGACCACACGAGTTCGGCCGGCACGCGGCCGATGTTGAAGACGCGAACCTCGCCGGTGCCGCCCGCCAGCCAGCTGAACGCGGGCACCGAGGAGCGGATGACCCGGTCCTGGATCGCGTCGGCGAGGCCGTCGAGGCCGGTGCCGCGCACCGCGACCGCCCCCGCCTCGGTGGCATTGGCGGCGACCTGGGCCGAGGCATTGGCGCAGCCGGTGGCGATGCTGGGCGTCACCGTGCCGCCGATGGTCGTGGCGCCGGCAGCCGCGAAGCTGACCTGACCGCCGATGATCGTCTCGCTCCGGCAACCTTCGAGGTAGGACACCACCAGCTTGCCGTCAGCGCCGAGATCGATCGTCTGGCCGGCGTAGATGAAATCCATGAAGCCGACGCCGGCGTTCGGGGTCGAGACATCCTCGACCACGGCGATCGCGTTGGTGCCGAGATGCGCCAGCGGCGCCTGGGCGCGGGCGATCTGCGCCGCGGCGCCGAACAGCGCGAGGGCGGCGGCCGTTCCGGCCAGGACGGTGAAAGCCCCGCCGTAGCTCCGCCCCGACATCCCGTTGAACTCGTTCATGACTGCCTTCCATCAAAGAATGGCGCCCGCCTCGCGGCTGCGGCGACAAGAAGGACCATAGGACAGCCGCCGGTGCAGGGCAGTGATGGTAGTCACCTATTGGCCGGAAGCAAGGCCGGTCAGGCGGGGATCATAGCCGGGGACATCCGTCGGCGCCTCGCCGGTGAAGGCGGCGAATGTGTCGCGAATCACCGCCTCGTCGAGGTCGCGGGTGATGAAGACGATGCGGCTGCGCCGGTCGTCGCTCGGCCAGGCGGGCAGTTCCACCGCCGGATGGAACAGATGCTGCACGCCATGGATCGCCACGGGCCGCTCGTGCCCGACCAGATTCACGATGCCCTTGATGCGCAGCAGGTTGGGGCCGCGAAACGAGGTCAGCACATTCAGCCAGGATTCGAAGGCGAAGGGCTCCAGCGGCTTGTCGATCACGAAGCAGAAGGCCCGGATGCGGTCGTCGTGGCGGTTCGGATCCTGGTGGTGATGGCCGTGATCGTGATCGTGGCCATGGTGGTGATCGTGATCGTGATGGCCGTAGGCTTCCGCCTTCAGCCATTTGCCGACGTCGGCGCTCTTGCTCGCCGGATCGAACAGGCCGACGTCGAGGATCAGGGCGGGGTCGATCGCACCCTGCAGCACCAGGATGCGGGGCGCCGCCGGGTTCAGCCGCTCCAGCCGGGCCTCCAGCGCGGCGAGATGGGCGGCATCGACGAGATCGCTCTTGGTCAGCAGCAGGCGGTCGGCCATGGCGGCCTGTTTCACCGCTTCCTCGTGGCTGTTCAGCGTATCGTCGCCGCAGGCGGCATCGATGGTGGCGACGACACCGTCGAGCCGATAGCGCGCGGCGACCAGCGGATCGGCCATCAGCGTGTGGATGATCGGCGCCGGATCGGCAAGGCCGGTGGTCTCGATCACCACGCGCTCGAATTCCGGCACCTCGCCCCGCACGCGCTGCAGGAACAGCCGGCGCAGGGCCTCGATCAGATCGCCCTTCACGGTGCAGCACAGGCAGCCGGATTTCAGCAGGACCATGTCGTCGCGCGCGCTGGCGACCAATTCGTGGTCGAGGCCGATCGCGCCGAATTCATTGATGATCACGGCGGTCTGCGCCATGCCGGGGTGGCGCAGCAATCCGTTGAGCACGGTCGTCTTGCCGCTGCCGAGAAAGCCGGTGAGCAGGGTGACGGGAATGCCGGTATCGGCCGGCGCGGGCGGGGACTGGGTCATGAGAATGTTATAATATCACATTCCCGGTGCCGCAAGCCGCCCGGCACCGGGAATGGTTTCAGCTTCGGCGCGATCAGCCGAGGCGGGTCTGGATCCGCTCGACCAGCAGGGGCCAGCGACGCAGCGAGATGAAATGGGCGACGATCGCGGTCATGAAGCCGCGCTTGGTCCAGTCCAGCACCACATCGTCCGGCAGGGCGCGGAACTTTTCCTCGTTCACCACCTGGAAGCCGCCCATCGTATAGGCGCGGCCCTTGCGGTCCTTCAGCTCGACATTGCGGGGCACCAGCAGGTCGTGCTGGGCCAGGATCTCGGTGAAGGCGCGGGTCGCGATCAGCTGCTTCTGGTAGGCTTCGCAGAAGGCGAGGGACGCCTTGGCGAATTCCGTCGGCTCGCCGTTCTCGAACAGAAGCTGACCCTCGCTGCCGCCTTCGACCACATTGGCCGCGGCGCGGTCGATGCACAGGGTCAGGCGGTCCTGCTCGGGCAGCTCGAGGAAGATGAAGGGGTAGCGCCGGACATAGGCCGGGACGGGAAAGCCCGGCAGCCAGCGGCTCTTGAGGTCGAGAAACAGGTTCTCGTTATCGCGCAGGCCAACGATGGCGACCGCGGCGGGCGAGGGCCCTTGCGTGAAGACGATCGGATAGGCCCCGGCGCAGTCGAGGAATTCCTCGGCGACCAGCGGCACGGAATTGGCCTTGGCGGCGAATTTCAGGTTCTCGGGCGGCTTCACGCGCAAATGGGCATGAGGCGCCGCGTTCAGCACTTCGGGCTTGCTGTAGAACAGGGGCAGGGCGGCGGCCGGCGCCGGCTGGGTCTGTTGGCTCACGGTTCTTCTCTGACGGTTGCTTCGATCTGCCCGCTTCGGACGGCGTCACTATAGGCAGGCGGCGATGACGGGCGAAGGTCAATCTTCACCGAGAGCGGGATGTCTTTTCGCGAGATCGCGCCTGATCAGGGCGAGATTGCGGGTATTGGCCCGGAACAGCACATCGGCATAGTCGCCAATGATCGGGACAAGGCCGATGGCGAAGTCGAGACCGATGTTGCCGGCCATGCGCAGCACCGTGCCCCGCCGGGCGCCGAGGCGGGCGCCCTCGACCACGATGCCGGCCGAAATCAGCGCAGAGGCGAGGTCGCCGGCCCCGGGCACGAGGCCGATCAGGGCATCGATCCCGACCGGCACCCGCACGATGGGCAGGCGCCAGCGTGTCTCCAGGAGACGCGCCAGCCGCTCCAGCCGCCGCAAGCGGCGGCGGATGGCGTCGGGATCAGGGCTCGCCACGCTCTTCACCCTTCGCCGGCGAGCCGATGACCCAGCCGCGCGGCAGGGCGGCGGTCTCGCCCTCGGGTACTTTACGCAGCAGGGACAGGCCGATCGAGCCGAAGACCAGGACCGCCGTCGCGATCAGGGCATATTCGGTCGGGATCGTCTTGGCGCCGAACCAGCCGTTCACCAGCATCTTCACGCCGACCAGCACGAGGACGAGCGAGAGCGCGTATTTCAGCAGGTGGAAGCGGTGGACGACACCCGCCAGCGCGAAATAAAGCGCGCGCAGGCCGAGGATGGCGAAGACATTGGCGGTAAAGACGATGAAGGCATCCTGCGAGACCGCCAGCACCGCCGGAATCGAATCGACGGCGAACACGAGGTCCGACGCCTCGACGACGACGAGGGTGAGGAACAGCGGCGTCGCGTAGAGGAGGCCACCCCGCCGGACGAAGAAATGCGCGC
The DNA here is from genome assembly GCF_049306435.1 of Zavarzinia sp. Lineage (NCBI taxonomy): Bacteria > Pseudomonadati > Pseudomonadota > Alphaproteobacteria > Rhodospirillales > Zavarziniaceae > Zavarzinia > Zavarzinia sp. Next base: position 28,060 of record NZ_JBAQRT010000312.1, on the reverse strand, counting down.
CATCGAAATCCTCGGTCACGCGGAAACGCCGCTTGATGAAGTTGATGATGCGGTTGTTCTCCATGTCCGGCTCGGCGTCGGCGGCCAGCAGCATCTTCACGCCGGTGATCACCAGGAAGGCGCCGAAGACATAGATCAGCCAATGGAAATTGGCGATCAGCTCGACCCCGGCGAAAATCAGCACGGCCCGCATGACGAGCGCGCCGAGAATGCCCCACAACAGCACCCGGTGCTGGAGTTCGGCCGGCACGGCGAAATGGCTGAAGATCAGCACGAAGACGAAGATATTGTCGATCGACAGGCTTTTCTCGATCAGGAAACCGGTCAGGAAGGCCCAGCCGTCCGTATCACCCCGGAAATAGAACACGCCCACGGCGAAGATCATCGCCAGCCCGATGTAGAACAGGCTGGACAGCAGCGCTTCCGAGACTTTCACGGCGCGCGGCTTCTTGTGCACGACCCCGAGATCGAGCGCGATCAGAACAAGTACGAAAAGGGCGAAGCCCGCCCAAGCCCAAACAGAAGTTGCCACGTGGCCCCCCGGCGGCGGGAGCGGCCGGCACGCCTTTCCCCCCTGATGTGACGACAAGGTTCCGACATCGAAGCGCGCAATGCCGACGCATCTTCCAGAGGGGCCCGGAACCTGTTGCAGCGCACATAATGCCGCCCGGCGGCCATGCAAGGGGGGCGCGGCAAAATTTCATCGCCATTGCGTGGGGTGTCGCCTAGGCTGACACGGTGCACCGGACCTTACGCCTCGCGCGCCTGCTGATCTTGCTTTTGCCCGGACTGTTGACCGGCTGCGGACTGTTTTCGGACGAGGATATCGTCTGGCAGCGGACCCGGCTCTATGTCCCCTGGACCGCCGCCCTCGACGGCAAGTCCCTTGAAGGCACGGTCGCCGAGCTTGCGGCGAAGGGGGGCGGCGGGACCGATCCCCTGGCCGGCCTGCTGCGCCCCGATGCCCGTCTGCCCGTCATCGTCTTCCTGCACGGCTGTTCGGGCGACCTCGCCGGCATTCCCGAGAAATTCATGAAGCGGGGTTTCATCGTCGCCGCGCCGCTGTCCTTCGCCCGGCCGGATCGCCCGGTCAGCTGCGGCGATATCGGTCCCGAAACGATCCGCTGGCGTCAGGAAGAGGCGCGCTGGACGATCGATCGCCTGTCCGGCCTGCCCTGGGTCGACGGCCATGGCATCGCCGTCGTCGGCGCTTCGGAAGGGGGGCTGGCCGTCGCCCGGTTCGCCGACGCGCCGGATGCGGTGGCCGCCCTGGTCATCCTGGGCTGGACCTGCACCGATCGCAACAATATCGATTTCGATGGTCTGCGGGTGCCGGCGGGCAAGCCGGTCTATGCCGCCATCGGCGATCTCGACCCCGCCGTGAGCAGCGGTCGCACCGGCGGCACCTGCCAGCGGGTTCTGGCCGGGCGGGCGGGTTCGCGCAGCGTCACCATCCGGGGTCTCGCCCACGAGGTGCCCGGCGACGATATCTTCGACGAGATCGCCGCTTTCATCGGCGACGCCCGCCGCGCGGTGCCCTGACCGCTGATTTTCCACCCTTTCCCGGCCGCGACAAAACTTCCGTCGCCAGCCCTTGCGCCTTGCGGCATCTGATATTAATAATGCGTCGCAAGATTATGGGCGGGCAAGGTCCCGGGTATGGAGGCATTGATGATCGGCAGGAATTGGGCTGCGGCGACGGCGGCCGGCGTGATCGCGCTTCACGGTGTTCCGGCTTTGGCCGGGGCGGACAAGGCGGCGGTGGTCAAGACCTATGCCGATATCGCCGAGGCCACCTTCGGTGACAGCCTGACCACGGCCAAGGCGCTGCAGGCGGCGATCGACAAGCTGGTGGCCGAGCCGTCCGAAGCCAATCTGGCCGCGGCGCGAAAGGCGTGGCTGGCTGCGCGCAACCCCTACCAGCAGTCGGAAGTCTATCGTTTCGGCAATGCCATCGTCGACGACTGGGAAGGCAAGGTGAATGCCTGGCCGCTGGATGAAGGCCTTATCGACTATGTCGCCGAAAGCTATGGCACCGAGTCGGACGAGAATCCCTTCTATGCCGCCAATGTCATCGCCAACAAGCAGCTGAAGGCGGGCGGCGAGACCATCGACGCCACGGTGATCAACACCGAGTTGCTGCAGAAGCTGCAGGAAGCGGGCGGCGTCGAATCCAATGTCGCCATCGGCTATCACGCCATCGAATTCCTGCTCTGGGGCCAGGACCTGAACGGGACCGGGCCGGGCGCCGGCAACCGGCCTTGGACCGACTATGCCAAGGGCGGTGCCTGCACCAACGGTCATTGCGACCGCCGTGCCGCCTATCTGACCTCGGCGACCGCCCTGCTGGTCGAGGATCTGTCGTGGATGGCCGAGCAGTGGAAGGTCGGCGGCGACGCCCGCAAGCAGCTCGACGAGAAGGGCCCGGACGGCGGCATCGTCACCATCCTGACCGGCCTCGGCAGCCTGTCCTACGGCGAGCTGGCGGGCGAGCGCACCAAGCTCGGCCTGATCCTGCACGATCCCGAGGAAGAGCATGACTGCTTCTCGGACAATACCCACAACTCGCATTACTATGACGTCGTCGGCATGGTGAATGTCTACAAGGGCAGCTACACCCGACTGGACGGCACCAAGGTGACGGGGCCGTCGCTGTCCGCGCTGGTGACCGAGGCGGATGCCGCCCTCGGCGCCGAGGTCGATGGCAAGCTGGCCGCGACCCTCGCCGCGGCGGGCGCGGTCAAGGCCCGGGCCGAGAAGACCGAGCATTACGACCAGATGATCGGCCCGGACAATCCCGAGGGTAACGCCACCATCCAGAAGCTGGTGGACGGCCTGACCGACCAGACCCGCTCCTTCGAGCGCATCATCACCGCGCTGAAGCTGCAGCCGGTCGAATTCGAGGGTTCGGACAGTCTCGACAATCCGTCCGCCGTCGCGAAGTAACGCCGGTCGAATTGAAGCATCCTTCGTTCGCGTATCGCTTTGTCACCGCCACCCTCGGGGTGGCGGTGCTGGCCGGGGCCGCGCTGGCCGGCATCGCCGGGCCGGAGCCCGGGGAGGACCGGCCAGGCGGCGCGGCGACCGCCCGTGTCGCCCGCGATGCGCGGGCCTTCACCCATCCATCGGCCAATCTCAGCCTCGAGCGGCGGATGGAGTTTCGCCTGGGCGACGCGATCTTCCGCAAGCTCTGGGCCTCTTCCCCATCGTCGACGACGGCTTCGGACGGGCTCGGCCCGCTCTACAACGCCCGCTCCTGCCAGAGCTGCCACCTGCGCGACGGCAGGGGCCATGTGCCGCTGCCGGGCGAGACGGCGGTATCGCTCTTCCTGCGTCTCAGCGTGCCGGCCCGCGATGCCGGGGACCAGGCCCGGCTGGACAGGGGCGAGGTCCCGGTCCTGCCCGAGCCGACCTATGGCACCCAATTGCAGAATGCGGCCGTCCATGGCCTCGACGGCGAGGGGCGCATGGTCCTGACCTATGCGGAGGAAACGGTGGATCTGTCCGGCGGCGAAACGGTCTCGCTGCGCCGGCCGACCTATGCCATCGCCGATCTCGCCTATGGCCCGATGGCGGCGGATGTGATGATCTCGCCCCGTATTGCGCCGCCGATGATCGGCCTCGGCCTGCTCGAAGCGATCCCCGAGGCGGATATCCTCGCCGGCGCCGACCCGGACGACGCGGATGGCGACGGCATCTCCGGCCGGCCCAATCTGTTGGGGGGGGAGCGGCGCCTCGGCCGTTTCGGCTGGAAGGCGGGTCAACCCGATGTCGCGGCGCAAAGCGCCCATGCCCTTGCCGGGGATATCGGTCTGTCCAGTCCGTCGCTGCCGCTTTCCCACGGTGATTGCACGGCGGCGCAAGCGCCGTGCCTGGCGGCCCCGGCCGGCGATGATCCCGTGGCCGGGGTCGAGGTCACGGCGCCGGTCTTCGACATGCTGGCCTTCTATGCCCGCCATCTGGCCGTGCCCACCCGCAGCCGGGCGGCGGAGGCGGATGTTCTCGCCGGCAAGGCGCGGTTCGGGGACGCGGGCTGTGCCGCCTGTCACCGCCCGTCCTTCGTCACGGCGGGTGATGCGGCCGATCCCGAGCTGGCCGGCCAGCGCATCTTTCCCTACACGGATCTTCTGCTGCACGACATGGGGCCGGATCTCGCCGACAATCGCCCGGAAGCCCGGGCGGGGGGCGGTGAATGGCGGACGCCGCCGCTCTGGGGCATCGGCTTGACGCAAGAGGTCTCCGGTCGTACCGAGTTCCTGCATGATGGCCGCGCCCGCAGCCTGACCGAGGCCATTCTCTGGCACGGCGGCGAAGCGGCGGCGGCCCGTGACCGCTTCGTCGCCATGACGCCGGAAGACCGGCGCCTGCTCATCGAATTCCTGCGTTCGCTGTAAGGAGGGCGCCCATGCGCCGTTGGTTCAGGATCGTCTCCGTCGCCGGGCTGATCGCCGGCCTGCCGGCCGCGGCGCTCGCGCAGGAGGATGACGAGGGGCCGGCGCTGTCGGCCGCCGATCAGACTGCGCTGTCGACGATGAACGCGTCGATCGTCGATCGCCATGTGACCCCGGCCTTCAAGGCCCAGGCCTCGGCCGCCGCCGTCTTCGCCGCCCATGCGGAATTGTTCTGCAAGGCGCCGGACGAGGCCGGCCTCGATTCCCTGCGCACTTTCTATGGCGCGCTGTCCGATGGCTGGCAGGGGGTACAGCACCTGCGCTTCGGTCCGACCGAGCTGTTCATGCGCTCGTCCCGCCTGATGTTCTGGCCCGATCCCCGCGATAGCGTCGGCCGCCAGCTGGCCGAGCTTCTGGCGAAGAAGGACCCGGCCCTGCTCGCCGCCGACAAGCTGCAGGGTCAGAGTGTTTCGGTCCAGGGCCTGCCGGCGCTGGAGCGCCTGCTGTTCGGCGACGATGCGAAGAAGCTTCTCGCGGGCGATGACGAGGCGGCCTTGCGCTGCGCCGCCATCATCGGCATCGCCGGCAACATCAGGACGATCGCCGATGGCGCCGCGGCCGACTGGTCCGGCGGCGGCGTCGCCTATGACAGGGCGATCAAGCACGCGGGGCCGGAGAACGAGCTGTATCGCACCCCCTCGGAAGCGACGGTCGAGCTGTTCAAGGCGCTCTATCTCGCGACCGAAGTGGTGGCCGACCGCAAGCTGGCCCGTGCCCTTGGCGACAAGCCGGAAGCGGCCCGGCCGCGCCTGCTCGAGCAATGGCGCAGCGGCCGCTCCTTGCGCAATATCCAGATCGATCTCGCCGCGGCCGCCGGCCTGTGGCACGCCGGCATGAGCGATCTCGTCCGCCAGCGCGACGCGGCGCTGGCCGCCGAGGTCGATGCCGCCCTCGACAAGGCGGTGCGGGACGCGGATGCGATCGTCGCCCCGCTCGATACCGCGATCGCCGATCCGGCCCGCCGTCCGGCGGTCGAGGCGGTGGTCGCGGACGCGATCGCGGCCAAGACCCTGATCGCCAACCGGCTGGCGCCCGCGCTCGGCATTCCCCTCGGCTTCAACGCCCTCGACGGGGATTGAAATGTCCTTGATCACACGGCGGGCGGCCGGCATCGGCCTCGCGGCGGCGGGCCTCCTCGCCGGCCTCGGACTTGCCGGGCGAAGGGCCAGGGCGGCATCCCCGCTCTGGTTCGGCACGCGGCTGGATGGCGGGCAGGCGGCCTATGCCACCGCGTTCGACGCGGACGGGCAGGCGGTGATCGACCTGCCACTGCCCGCGCGGGGGCACGGCATCGCCATCGCGCCGAACAAGCGCCTCGGCCTCGTCATGGGGCGCCGGCCCGGGCTCTATGCCCTCGCCGTCGATCTGCCATCGGGCAAGGTCATCGCCAATATCGCGCCGCCCGAGGGCCGGCACTTCTGCGGTCACGCGGTGTTTTCCGGCGACGGCCGCCTGCTGCTGGCGACCGAAACCGACTGGGAGGGGGAGCGGGGCCTGATCGGCGTCTATGACGCCGCGGCCGGTTTCGCCCGGATCGCCGAATGGGACAGTGGCGGTCTCGATCCCCATGACGTCCGGCTGCTGCCGGGCGGGACGCGGATCATCGTCGCCAATGGCGGCATCCTGACCCATCCGGACGCGCCGGGGGCGAAGCTGAACCTGGCGGAAATGGATTCGTCGCTCGCCATCATCGATCTCGGCACCGGCGCGATCGAGAAACAGATACGCCTGGCACCCGGCCTGTTCCAGCTCTCCCTCCGCCATCTGGTAATCGGGGCGGAGGGCAGCGTCGGCTTCGTCATGCAGTACGAGGGGCCCGCGACCGATGCGGTGCCGCTGGCCGGTCTTCTGCGGCCGGATGGCACGGTGGAACTGCTCGACATGCCGCGCGAGCGCCTGTCGGACCTGCGCCATTATTGCGGCAGCGCCTCGACCGATGCCTCGGGCGCGATCTTCGGCATGACCAGTCCGCGCGGCGGCCAGGCGGCGTTCTTCCGTTTCGCCGATGGCGCCTATCTGGGCAGCCGGCCCCTGTCCGATGTCTGCCCGATCGCGGCCGATCCCGCCGCCCCAGGCCGCTTCTACATGGCGGGCGGCCATGGCGGGATCGATCGGGTTACCCCGGGCGCGACCGAGGCCAGCCTTTCGACCCCGCTCGCCCGCGGCGCCCTGTGGGACAACCACATGGCGCTGGTCTGAGGATATTCCTCAGTCGGTGATGTGGTAGCCGCCGTCGACGAAGGCGATATTGCCGGTGACCCCGGTCGAGAAATCCGAGACGAGGCCGGTGGCGATCGCGCCGACTTCCGAGATATCCACGAGACGACGGGACGGGGCGCGTTCCCGCGCGGCATCGATCAGCGTATCGAAGTGATCGATGCCCGATGCCGCCCGCGTCTTCAGCGGCCCGGGCGACAGGGCGTTGACCCTTATGCCCTTCGGCCCCAGTTCGGCGGCGAGATAGCGCACGCTGGCCTCGAGCGCGGCCTTGACCGGCCCCATCACATTGTAATTGTCGATGACCCTCTCGCTGCCGTGATAGGAGACGGTCAGCAGGCAGCCGCCATCGGTCATCAGGGGTTCCGCCAGCCGCGCCATGCGGATGAAGGAATGGCAGGAAATATCCATCGCGAGGGAGAAGCCCTCGCGGGAGCTGTCGGTCACGCGGCCGTGCAGATCCTCCTTCGGGCAGAAGGCGATCGAATGCAGCAGGAAATCGAGCCGGCCCCAGCGCGCCCGGATCGCTTCGAAAGCCGCCGCCATTTCCGCGTCGCTCTGCACGTCCATGGGCAGCAGCAGCCCGGCGCCGACCTCCGCCGCCACCGGGGCGACATGGGGTTTCGCCTTTTCGTTCAGATAGGTGACGGCCAGTTCGGCCCCGGCGGCGCGAAACAGGCGGGCGCAGCCGGTGGCGATGGAGTCGCGATTGGCGATACCGGTCACGAGGCCGACCTTGCCGGAGAGGAGGCCGGCCAGTTTTTCAGGGCTGGAGGACATAGGACCCCGGGGCCTCCTCGATCGCGGTGTAACCAGCGGCTTCATCGCCCATGGCGGGCGGGGCGACGCGCGGCCTGCCGGCCTGCTTCGCTTCGATCCATTCGGCCCAGGCCGGCCACCACGACCCCTTGTGCTCGGACATGGTCCTGGCCCAGGCGTCCGGCTCGACATGGCATTCATTGGCGCCGTGATGGCTGATCTGATAGTGGCGGCGCGGGTTTTCAGGGCCAGCGACGATACCGGCGTTGTGGCCGCCCGAGGTGAGCAGGAAGGTCACATCCGTATCGGTCAGCTGGTGGATCTTGAACACGGATTTCCACGGCGCGACATGGTCGGTCGCCGTGCCGACGGCGAAGATCGGCGCGCGGATATCGGTCAGGGCGATCGCCCGGTCGCCCACCCGGAACTGGGCCCGCGCCAGCTGGTTCTCGAGGAACAGCTCGCGCAGATATTCCGAATGCATCCTGTAGGGCATGCGGGTCGCATCGGCGTTCCAGGCCATCAGATCGATCATTTCCTCGCGCTGGCCGAGGAGGTAGTCATGGATGATGCGCGACCAGATCAGGTCGTTGGAGCGCAGCAGCTGGAAGGCGCCCGCCATCTGGCCGGTGGCGAGATATCCCTTCTGCCACATCATGTCCTCGAGGAAGGTGACCTGGCTCTCGTTGATGAAGAGGCCGATTTCGCCGGGCTCGGTGAAATCGGTCTGGGCGGCGAACAGCGTGATGCTGGCCAGGCGATGGTCGCCGTCGCGGGCCATGGTGGCGGCGGCGATGGACAGAAGCGTGCCGCCCAGGCAATAGCCGGTGGCATGGATCTTCTCGCCCGGCACGATGGCGTTGATGGCATCGAGCGCGGCGGCGACGCCCAGATGGAGGTAATCCTCCATGCCGAGATCGCGGTCGCCGCTGTCCGGGTTCTTCCACGAGATCATGAAGACCGTGTGGCCCCGATCGGTCAGATATTTGACCAGGGAATTCACGGGCGACAGGTCGAGGATGTAATACTTCATGATCCAGGCCGGCACGAACAGGATCGGTTCGGCGAGAACCTCGGTGGTCGTCGGGGTATATTGGATCAGCTCGATCAACCGGTTGCGCAGGATGACCTTGCCCGGGCTGACCGCCAGATTGACGCCGACCTCGTAGTGATTGGTCGACTGCTTGTCATGGGCGAGGTTGCGGGCGGTATCGTCGATGAAATTCTGCAGGCCGCGCATGAGGTTGGCGCCGTGCTGCACGATGGTCTGTTCCAGCACGACGGGGTTGGTCGCGACGAAATTGGTCGGCGCCATCATGTCGAGCAGCTGCCGGGTGACGAAGGATACCACCTCGCTGTGCTGCCGGGTCTCGCCGCGCACGCCCGTCGTCGCCTCATGCCACCATTGTTCCGTGGTCAGGAAGCTCTGGGCCATCAGGTTGAAGGGAAAGCGTTCCCAGGCCGGATCCTCGAAGCGGTGATCGCCTTTGACCGTCTGGGCCGGGTGTGGCGCCGGAATTTCGGGCTCGAAGGCACTATGCGCGGCGAAGCGCATCAGGTTGCTGCCCGCCGTCACGGCCTTTTCGACCAGCTCCATCTGCTTGCCCGGCGAAGCCGCGAGATGCAGCAGCCAGTCGCTATAGGCGGCCATCAGGGCTGTCGGCGAGATTCCGCCGGTCAGACGGGCGATGGCCGATTTGGTGAGGCGGTCCAGTGTCGATGTCGTATTGTCGTTCATCGCTTGCTCCACGATCCAGTGGCGACAGTCTGACGCCATGGTGCACTGCATCATTGACCTGTATCATGGCTTTGGTATCGAGGCACTTTACATGTCAGTGATGCGCATGACGCACTGCACAGTGAACTTGAGTGGGGCCGTCCGATGAACAAGCTGACCAAAGCTGCGATCCTGCTGGTGGTTGTGGTGGCCCTGGCCATCGGCGGCTACTGGTACTGGCACAGCCGTCAGGCCGGCCGTCTGCCGCCCGGCATCGCCAGCGCCAATGGCAGGCTTGAGGCCGATCAGGTCGATATTTCGACCAAGATGGCGGGGCGGATCGTCGAGATCCTGGTCCGCGAGGGTGATTTCGTCGAGGCGGGGGCGGTCATCGCCCGCATGGACCGGGCGGAACTGGATGCCCAGCTGGCGGGCGCCAGGGCTCAGGTCGTGCAGGCCGAAAAGGCCGCCAACTCGGCCGCTGCCGACATCGACCAGGCCGCCAGCCAGCAGGCCCTGGCCCAGCAGGAATTCCAGCGCGCCGAGGTGTTGCAGCGCCGCGGCTATCAGTCGATCGAGGTGCTGGACCAGCGAAGGGCGCAGCTCGCCTCGGCCGGGGCCGCGCTCGAGGCGGCGAAGGCGAACGAACAGCAGGCGGTCGCGGCGATCGATACGGCGAAGGCGGCGGTCGATCGGCTGCAAACCCTGCTGGACGACACGATCCTGGTCGCGCCCCGCGCCGGCCGGGTGCAATACCGCCTGGCCGAGCCGGGCGAAGTGCTGGCCGCCGGCTCTCGCGTGGTCACATTGCTCGACGTCGGCCAGGTCTACATGACCGTGTTCCTGCCGGCGTCGCAGGTCGGCCGCCTCGCGGTCGGCGGGGAAGCCCGCCTCGTCCTCGATCCGGCGCCCGAACTGGTGATCCCGGCCACGGTTTCTTTCGTTTCGGCCGATGCCCAGTTCACGCCCAACGCGGTCGAGACCAAGGACGAGCGCGACAAGCTGATGTTCAAGGTCAAGCTGCGCATCGATGCCGATCTGCTGGTGAAGTATCAGACCCAGGTGAAGACCGGCGTGCGCGGCCTTGGCTATGTCCGCTATGACGATGCCGCCGTCTGGCCCGACGGGCTGGCGGTGAGGCTGCCGCGGTGACCGACAGCATCGCCGTCCTCGAAGGGGTCGGCCATCGCTACGGGGAGGTCGCGGCGCTCGATGCCGTCGACCTCGCTATTCCCGCCGGCTGCATGGCGGGGCTGATCGGGCCGGACGGCGTCGGCAAGTCGACCCTGCTGGCCCTCGTCGCCGGGGTGCGCAAGGGTCAGCAGGGCAAGGTGACCGTGCTGGGTGGCGACATGGCCGACCGGCGCCATCGTCAGGCCAGCCTGACCCGCGTCGCCTATATGCCGCAAGGTCTTGGCCGCAATCTCTACCCGACCCTGTCGATCTTCGAGAATCTGGATTTCTTCGCCCGGCTGTTCGGCCAGCGCCGCGCCGAGCGCGAGGCGCGAATCGCCGAACTGGTGGCGGCGACCGGGCTTACCCCCTTCGTCGACCGGCCGGCGGGCAAGCTCTCGGGCGGCATGAAGCAGAAGCTCTCGCTGTGCTGTGCCCTCATTCATGATCCCGACCTGCTGATCCTCGACGAGCCGACGACCGGCGTCGATCCCCTGTCGCGCCGGCAGTTTTGGGACCTGATCGATCGTATCCGCGCCCGCCGGCCGGGCATGAGCACCCTGGTCGCCACCGCCTACATGGAGGAGGCGGAACGCTTCGACTGGATCGCCGCCATGGACGACGGCAAGGTGCTGGCGACCGGCACGCCGGCCGAGATCCGCCAGAAAACCGGCACCGAGACCCTGGAGGCCGCCTTCATCAGCCTGCTGCCCGCCGACAAATCCGCGGCGGCCGGAGTCGTCGTGCCGCCCCGCCCGGCGGATGGCGGCGAGATCGCGATCGAGGCGACGGATCTGACCTGCCGCTTCGGCGATTTCACGGCGGTCGATCATGTCTCCTTCCGCATCGAGAGGGGCGAGATCTTCGGTTTCCTCGGCTCCAACGGTTGCGGCAAGACGACGACGATGAAGATGCTGACCGGCCTCCTGTCCCCGACGGAAGGCGAGGCGCGTCTGTTCGGCCAGGTGCTCGATGCCGACGACATGTCGACACGGCACCGGGTCGGCTACATGTCGCAATCCTTCTCGCTTTATGGCGAACTCACGGTGCTGCAGAACCTGGAACTGCACGCCCAGCTGTTCCATCTCGACCCCGGGAAGGCCCGGGCGCGCATCCGCGAGGTGCTGGGCGATTTCGATCTGGTCGAGGTCCGCCACAGCCTGCCGGACGACCTGCCGCTCGGCATCCGCCAGCGCCTGCAACTGGCCGCCGCCGTGCTGCATGGCCCCGACATGCTGATCCTCGACGAGCCGACCTCGGGCGTCGATCCCGTTGCCCGCGACCAGTTCTGGCGCTTCCTCGTCGATCTCGCCCGCGACAAGGGCGTCACCATCTTCATCTCGACCCATTTCATGAACGAGGCGGAGCGCTGCGACCGCATCTCGCTCATGCACGCGGGCAAGGTGCTGGCGGTTGGAACGCCGGCCGAACTCGCCGCGTCCAAGGGCTCGGCCCGGCTGGAAGATGCCTTCATCGCCTATCTCGAGGCGGTGGCGGATGCCCCCGACAACGCCGAGGCGCCGGCTGCCGCCGTCGCCGAAGCCGCCAGGCCGGCCTCGCGCCTGTTCTCGCCGCTGCGCTGGTTCGCCTATGCCCGGCGCGAGACGATGGAAATCCTGCGCGATCCGATCCGCCTGGCCTTCGCCTTCTTCGCGCCGGTCCTGCTGATGATCACCTTCGGCTACGGCATTTCCTTCGACGTCGAGGACCTGCCCTATGCCGTCGTGGATCAGGACCAGAGCCGGGAGAGCCGCGCCATTCTCGATGCCTTCGAGGGAGGCCATTCCTTCGAGTTGAAGGCCCGCCTGGCCGATCCCGCCGAAGCCGATGCCGGGCTGAAGGACGGCACGCTGAAATTCTATGTCGAGGTGCCGTCCGGCTTCGGCCGCGATCTGCTGGCCGGCCGCGCGCCTGAAATCGGCGTCTGGATCGACGGCGCCATGCCGTTCCGGGCGGAAACCACGCGCTCCTATGTCAAGGCGGCGATCGCCCAGCGCATGGCCGTCATTGCCGAGGAACAGGGGGGCGCCCTATCCGGCGATGCCTATACGGTGGTCAGCCGCTTCCGTTACAACCAGTCCTTCAAGAGCGCGCCCGCCATCGTGCCCGGTGTCGTCATGCTGATGCTGGTGCTGATCCCGGCGATGATGACGGCGGTCGGCGTGGTGCGCGAGAAGGAGACCGGATCGATTGCGAATTTCCGCTCGACTCCGGTCACGCGGCTCGAATTCCTCACCGGCAAGCAGGCGCCTTATGTCGTCATTTCCATCGGCAGTTTCCTGATGATGGTGCTGCTCGCGATCTTCGTCTTCGAGGTTCCGGTGAAGGGTTCGTTCATCGCCCTTTTCGCGGGGACCGTCGCCTATCTGCTGGCGACCACGGGCTTTGGCCTGCTGGTCTCGTCCTTCACCAAGTCGCAACTGGCGGCGATTTTCGCGACAGCGATCATCTCGATCATTCCCGCCGTGAATTTCTCGGGCCTGATGGTGCCGGTCTCCTCCCTGTCGGGTGGTGGGCGGTTGTTTGGTCTCGCGTTTCCGGCGGGCTGGTATCAGCAGATCAGTGTCGGCGCCTTCACAAAATCGCTCGGCTGGACCGATCTCTGGCTCAATCACCTGATGCTGGGGGCCTTTGGCATCATTTTCATCGTCGGGGCCATGCTGGCCCTGCCGAAACAGGAGCGCTGAGATGAAACAGCGCCTCGCCACCATCTATCGTCTCGGCATCAAGGAATTGCGCTCCCTGCGGGCCGATCCGGTCATGATGTTCCTCGTTTTCTACACGTTCACCATCGCCATCTACACGGTGGCGACCGGTGCCCGTTTCGATGTCCACGACGCCGCCGTCGCCATTGTCGACGAGGACCGCTCGGCCCTTTCGCGCGCCATGGCGGATGCCATCCGGCCGCCCCAGTTCAAGCCGCCGGTGGAAATCGGCGCCGAAGAGATCGACCGGGCCATGGACCAGGGACGCTTCGTCTTCGTGATCGATATTCCGCCCCGTTTCGAGGCCGATGTCCTCGCCGGGCGGAATCCCGGCGTACAGATCAACATCGATGCCACGGCGATGACCCAGGCCGGCAACGGTCTTGCCTATCTGAGGGGCGTGCTGTCCGACACGGTTGGCGACCGCCTGCGCCATGATGCGCCCGAGGCGGCGGGCGCGGTCGAACTGGTGACGCGGGCGCGCTTCAACCCGAACCTTGCGTCCGAATGGTTCACGCCCGTCATGCAGGTGATCAACAATATCACCATCCTGACCGTGATCCTGACGGGCGCCGCCTTTATCCGCGAGCGCGAGCACGGCACGATCGAGCATCTGCTGGTGATGCCGGTGCGGCCGATCGACATTCTTCTGTCCAAGGTCTGGGCCAATGGTCTCGTCATCGTCATCGCCGCCGCCCTGTCGCTGCTGATCGTCGTTCAGGGCCTGCTGGCGGTGCCGCTGGCGGGATCGGTCGGGCTCTTCATCGCGACCGCCGTGCTTTACGAATTCTCGATCGCGACCATGGGTATATTGATCGCGACCTTCACCACGTCGATGCCGCAGTTCGGCCTGCTCGCCCTGCCGATCCTGATCGTCATGAATCTTCTGTCGGGCAGCACGACGCCGATGGAAAGCATGCCGGAATGGCTGCAGATCGTGATGCAGATCTCGCCCTCGACCCATTTCGTCGCGGCCTCCCAGGGCATCCTCTATCGGGGGGCCGGGGTCTCGGTCATCTGGCCCAACCTGCTGGCGGTCGCGGGCATCGGCGGCCTGTTCTTCTACGTCGCCGCCACGCGCTTCCGCAAGACCCTGTCCGCCATGCGGGGCTGACGCTCAGCGCTGACCGAGCGCCGCCACCTGGCGGGCGCGGGCCGCCTCGCGCTGCTGGTTCACGCTGTGCCAGAAGGCCGGGATCACCAGGCTGCCGACCGCGGCGAGAATGATCAGGCTCTTGGTCATCTCGTCGAAGGGACCGCCCGCCCAGTCGAGCGCCACGATGGCGTAGGCGACCAGCACGTGGAAGGCATAGACCTGCAGTGAATGTTGACCGAGGAAGACGAAGAACGGCCGGCGGAAGGCATAATGCAGGGTCCGCGATATCAAGGCGACCGGCGCGGGCAGACCTTCCTCGGCGGCGTTGCGGAGCAGCCAGGCCGTGACATAGGCGATGGCGGCGAAATTGACGACATAGACGAGACTCAGGTCCTCGCGCCGCAGCAGGCGATAGAACTGGTCGCCGGTCGGCGTCCCGCCGAGGTCGCCAAGGCCGTGGACAACGCGGTAGCCGGCGAAGACCGTGACCAGAAGGCCGGCGATGATCGCGAGATCGGCGCGCCGCCGGTCGAGAAGGCTCGCGACATCAAGCCGGCCGCATTTCACCGCCGCGCCGAGGACGACGCCGCAGACGAACAGGAACTGCCAGCCCAGCGGGTTGAAATAGGACCGGATGGTGCCGTTGGAATCGGCCGCCGCCACCAGCCGGCCCAAGGCATCGACCGCCGGCAAGTGCAGGCCCATCTGGGTCATCATCCAGAGGGCGAAACTGGCGGCGAGGGCCGCGAGGCCATGCCCCGCCACCGTCGCCCGGACGATGAAGGGGGCGACGGCGAGATAGAGCATGTATTGCGGCAGGATATCGAGATAGGCCGGCTGATACAGCAGGCTGACCGCCGCCGCGATGTGATCGAGCGGCGCTTCCGCCAATCTGCCCAGCTGCCAGCCCCAGATCTGCGCTCCATCCGGCAGCAGATAGGCCGCGCCGACGACGATGAACAGCGTGACCAGCAACAGGCGATATAATTCTCCCACCCGGGTGAAGGCCTTGCCGGTCAGTGCCCTGGGGCCCTGTTTCATCAGGATGCGGGCATAGGTCAGGCCGATGACGAGACCCGACAGGAAGACGAAGCCCTGGGCGTCCTCGACGAAGGAAAATTCACCGTGATGCAGGCGCAGCAGCAGGGCCTCGTCCTGGAATTTCAGGTGGCTGGACATCATCAGGACGAGGAAATAGCCCCGCAGACCATCGATCACGGCGATGCGATTGGGGCCTGCGGACATGGAGACACTCCTCGGACATCAAGCTGTCACAAAGCCTGAAATGCCGTGGATCGCATCCTTGTTCCAGAAGATTCAGAACCGGATGGCGGAAACCATTTCCGTCATGCACCAGCCGGCGAACCAGGTCAGCGCCCGCGCCGGATCGGCGTCGCCAAGCGCCACGCCGAAGCGGGACCCGTCGCGCAGCCGCGCGAGGAGATCGTCCTCCCCCGGCTGCAGCGGGCGATATTGCGGCTCCAGCCCCAGGCGCCAGACGGCGAGGGGCAGGGGCGCCGCCAGCCGTGCGGGGGGCGCGAGGGACTCGCCCGCCTTGGC
The DNA here is from genome assembly GCF_049306435.1 of Zavarzinia sp. Lineage (NCBI taxonomy): Bacteria > Pseudomonadati > Pseudomonadota > Alphaproteobacteria > Rhodospirillales > Zavarziniaceae > Zavarzinia > Zavarzinia sp. Next base: position 12,382 of record NZ_JBAQRT010000312.1, on the reverse strand, counting down.
CAGGGGCCAGAGTTCATGCACCGGGTGGTGGAGCGTCAGCACCGAAAGCCCGGGCTGGAAGTCCACCCGCAAGCCCTCCCATTCCTCGCCCGAGAGAGCGGCCAGCGCGCCGACCTCGACTCTCTCCCCGGGGGCGGCGTCGAAGGCAAGGCCCAGCGCCCATTCGAAGGCCGCCATGTCGGCCGCGACCGTGTCGCCAGCGGCGACCAGATCCCCGGCCAGCAAGCGGCCCAGCCAACGAACGGAAGGCTCTGTCGAAGGATGCCGTCCGACATAGGCGCGCGCGGCTTTCGCGAAGGCATCCGCCCCCATCAGCCCGCGCGTGCCGGGAAATTCCGCCTCCAGCACCTCCACGAGACGGGCGCCATAGGCGTGGCGATAGACCCCGGCGAGGGTGGTTCGATCGGCGTGGGGGGCGTCACCGATCAGGGCCTCGATCCGGCCGGGCGCGCGGCCCAGCAGATCGTCGGCGATCGTCCGCTGCAATTGGGCGAGGGCGCTCATGCCGACATCCTGACGAGGGCCGGGGCGAGAGGGGCGGCGATAGCGCGCAGGCGATCGAGTTCGCTCAGAAGTTCGGGCAGGGGCGGAATATCGGCGTCGCGTTCGATCATGGTCGGGACCGGGCCGAAGCGGCGGATCGCCTCGGCATAGAGGGCGAAGACCTCTTCGGCGATCGGCGCGTCGTGGGTGTCGATGATATGGCTGCCCATGTGGCTGTGGCCGGCCATGTGGATCTGGCGGATGGCGTGGCGCGGCAGGGCATCGAGGAAGCCGAGGGCGTCGAACCCGTGATTGAAGGCGCTGACATGGACATTGTTCACGTCGAGCAGCAATTCGCAGCCGCTGCGCGCGACCAGCGCCGCCAGGAATTCCGCTTCCGACAGGTCGGAGACGGCGAAATTCATGTAGCTCGAGACATTCTCGATCACCAGCGGGCGGCGCAGGCGGTCCTGCACGCGGCCGATGCGATCGGCGACATGGGCCAGCGCCTCGTCGGTATAGGGCAGGGGCAGCAGGTCGTGGAGATTGACGCCCTCGACGCCGGTCCAGCACAGGTGATCGGAAATCCAGGCCGGCTCCACCCGCTCGGCCAGCGCCGCGAGGTCGTCGAGATAGCGCTCGTTCAGGGGATCGGTGCCGCCGATCGACAGCGAGACGCCATGCATGACCATCGGGTAGCGGGCACGCAGCCGGTCGAGCCACCACAAGGGCCGGCCGCCGCCGACCATGAAATTCTCGGAAATGATCTCCAGCCAGTCGACGGCGACGCCGTCCCGGTCGAGATCGAGATAATGCTCGGCGCGCATCCCGAGGCCGAAACCCTGTACCATCGCCGCTCCCACAAGAAAACGGGGCCGGGTGAGGCCGGCCCCGTGTCGTGTCTGTCGTGTCTGTCGGATCAGCCGACCTTGCCGCCAGCCGCTTCGCAGGCCGCCGCATCCGGGGTCACGGTGAAGCCCTGGCCCTTGCAGGCGTTCTGGCCCTTGCAGGCATTGGTCGCGGTCTTGCAGGCGCTGGTGCCCTTGCAGGCATTGGCGCCCATGCAGTGGACGCCTTCCGAGGCCGAAGCCGCGATCGGCGACAGCATCATCGCGCCGGCCGAGAAAAGCGTGGCCGCGGCGGCGGCGAGCGTGAAACCGGTCTTGTTCATGTCATCCCCCTGGATCATCCAGTGTTCGGTTGCATCATTCTCCGCCGCAGGGTCATCTGGGCGGCGGGAGCCTGCCTTGCCGGCCGGTCTCACAGGGTAGTTCGGCGCGACTTCGCCGAAGTTACAGAAAGTCCGGGCCATGAATCCCGAATACCGGTCCTTTGCGCATGAGCGCGCATTCGCCGCCCTCGTGCTGTTCGCGGGGATCCTCGGCAGTGGCCTGCTGGCCGCCCATCTCGGACAGGACGCCGGCTGGGACCTGCGCAATTACCATTGGTATGTGCCTCATGCCCTGATCGGGGGGCGCCTCGGCTTCGATATCCTGCCATCCTTCATGGGGCCGACCTTCCACAATCCGGCGATCGACCTGCCGTTCTGGTTCGCCGTCCATCTGCTGGGACCGGAAGGGGCGACGATCGTTCTTGGCGCGGTGCAGGGGCTGAACATCCTGCCGCTTTATCTCATCGCGCGGCGCGTCCTGCCGGCGCTGCCAACGCCCGCCGCCGCGCTGCTGGCGCTGGCCGGCATTGCGGGGGCGATGAACATCGGCCTTCTGGGCGCGACGGCGGGGGACAATCTTCTGTCCCTTTTCGTTCTCTGCGCGATCGCCGCCCTGCTGTCTGGGCCCCGGGGGCTGTGGCTGGCGGGGCTGGTCGCCGGGGCCGGCTTCGGGCTGAAGCCCGTGCTCGCCCCCTTCATCGTCGGCCTCGCGCTGACCGTGATCGCCTGCGAATTGTTCAGGGCGGGGGGCTTTCTCCGGGTCGCGCTCTTCGCCCTGTGCGGCCTCGCCGGCACGCTGCTGACCGGCGGCTGGTGGATGGCGACCCTCTGGGTTCATTTCGGCAATCCGCTGATGCCCTATTTCAACGATATCTTCGGCTCGGCCTATGTCCCGGCGCGGACCTACAGCGATCCGGGCTTCACCATCGGTCTGCCCTGGCCGCGCATCCAGTTGCCCTTCCTCGCCGGGATCGTCGATCATGTCGCGGCCGAGGCGGTCTTTACCGATCTTCGCCTGCCGGCGGCCTATCTGGGGGCGATCGGGCTTTTCCTGGCCGCCGTCTTCGGCCGCCTGCGGGGTCCGGGTCTTCGCCTTGCCCTCGTCACCCTGCTGACCCTCATGGTCTGGTCGGTGGTTTTCGCCATCTACCGTTATGTTCTCGCCTTCGAGATGCTGGGGCCCTTGCTGATCGCGGCGGCGCTGATGGTCTGGATCGGCCGGCGCGGCCCGGCCCTTGTCGCGGGGGCGCTGGCCGTCGCCGTCATTCTTGCCGCGACCCGCCCGCCCGAGACGGAACGGGTCGCCTTCGCCGCCGACCTGACGGCGGTCGAGGTCCCGGCGATCGAGGACCCGGCCCATGTGGTCATCCTGATGGCCGGTCTGACCCCGGCGGCCTTCCTGATCCCGTCCTTTCCGGCGGATATCCGTTTCCTGCGCTTCGACGGCTACTGGATCGATCCGGACCAGACCGAGGCGCTCTATGCGCGGGAAATCCGCCGGGTGCTGGACGATCCCGCCGTCCGTCCGCTGATCCTGTTCAATCCCGAGGAGCGCGAACGGGTGGTGCCGGCCCTCGCGACCCTGCGGCCCGGCCTTGCTCTCGGGCCATGCCGCCCCGTGCCTCATCGTTTCGAGCATCCGGGAACGAATGGCGGCCGCTTCGTGTTATGTGACGTTGAAGGCTGAAGGCCAGGGCCCGCGAGGGCCGGAAGGATATCGACATGGACTGGACTGCGGGTGCCGGGCGCGAGATTGCCGTCATCGTTCCCTGCCTGAACGAGGAAGCGGCGATCGCCCGGGTGGTGAAGGATTTCCACGCCGTGCTGCCGGGCGCGACGGTCTATGTCTATGACAACATGTCGACCGACCGGACGATGGAGGTGGCGCGCGCCGCCGGTGCCGTGGTCCGCCAGGTCAGCCATCGCGGCAAGGGCAATGTCGTGCGCCGCATGTTCTCGGATGTCGATGCCGACATCTACATCATGGTCGATGGCGACGGCACTTATGACGCCGGTGCCGCCCCCGCCATGGTGCGCCGCCTCGTCGATGAAAATCTGGACATGGTCGTCGGCACCCGCGTCGACGACGACCCGGAGGCTTACCGGGCGGGCCACCGTTTCGGCAACTGGCTGCTGACCACGCTGGTCACCCGCCTGTTCGGCCGTACCTTCACCGACATGCTGACCGGCTATCGCGTCTTCTCGCGCCGTTTCGTGAAGGCTTTCCCCTCGCTCTCCGGCGGTTTCGAGATCGAGACGGAGATCACCGTCCACACCCTGGAACTCCGCCTCGCCACCGCCGAGATGCCGACCCATTACAGCGCCCGGGTCGAGGGCAGCCAGTCCAAGCTGTCGACCTATCGCGACGGTTTCCGCATCCTGAAGCTGATCCTGCGGCTTCTGATGCTGGAAAAGCCGCTGGCCCTGTTCGGCGGTTTCGCCGGTATCTTTCTGCTCGCCTCCATCGGCTTCTTCATTCCGGTCCTCGTCGATTACATCTCGACCGGTCTGGTGCCGCGTTTCCCGACCCTGATCGTCTCCGTCGGCCTGCTGACCCTCGCCGTGCTGTCGCTCATGACCGGCATCATCCAGGACAATGTCACCCGCGGCCGGCAGGAATTGAAACGCCTGTTCTATCTCGCGGCGGGCGAGCGGGCGGATGCGCGGGTCTCTGTCGCCAGCACGGAAGGCACGCGTCTCGCCGCCCGCGGCTGAGACTTGTGAAGACAAGGGCTGACGCCGGCCATCCGTTCCCTTTAGGATGCGCCCCGCATTCTATTGGGTAAGAAGATGGCCGAACCACTGGATCTGCTCGACGACTTGCTGGGTCGGGCCCGCCGCGCTGGCGCCGATGCCGCCGACGCGCTCTATTTCGAGGCGATTTCCCTCGGTGCCTCCTGGCGACTCGGAAAGCTCGAGGAGTTGGAGCGATCGGAGACCCGGGACCTCGGCCTTCGCGTCTTCGTCGGCCAGTCGCAGGCCATCGTCTCGTCGAGCGAGATCGATTCGGTCGCGCTCGATCGCCTGGTGGAGCGGGCGGTGGGCATGGCCAAAGTCGCTCCGCCCGACCGTTTCGCCGGTCTCGCCGATCCCGCGCTGCTGGAGCGCGACCCGCCCGACCTCGACATGTTCGATCCCGAAGAGCCGGACCCGCAAGTCCTGTTCGACCGCGCCGCCAAGGCCGAGGTCGCGGCCCTGGCCGTGCCGGGCGTGACCAATTCCGAAGGGGCGAGTTCCAGCTGGGGCGCCAACCGGGTCGGCATGGCGACGAGCGGCGGCTTCGCCGGTGAATACCGCAATTCCATGCATTCCGTCTCGGTCTCGGTCCTCGCCGGCACGGGCACGGGGATGGAGCGGGACTATGATTACGCCGCCACCCGTTTCGCGGCGGATCTCGACGATCCCGAGGCGATCGGCCGCCACGCGGGCGAAAAGACCGTGCGCCGGCTCAATCCGCGCAAGGTGAAGACGGCGCGGGTGCCGGTCGTGTTCGATCCGCGCATCTCCTCGTCGCTGATCGGCCATCTGCTGGGCGCCATCAATGGCGCGGCGATCACGCGCGGCACCTCCTTCCTGAAGGACCGCATGGGCGAGCAGATCTTCGCCCCCGGGATCGAGATCATCGACGACCCGTCGCGCCGCCGGGGCCTGCGCTCCCGCCCGTTCGACGGCGAAGGCGTGCGGGTCTCCCTGCACAAGCTGATCGACGACGGCCGCCTGACCACCTGGCTGCTCGACAGCGCCTCGGCCCGCCAGCTCGGCCTCGTCACCACGGGCCATGCCGCGCGCGGCACCTCCGGCCCGCCGAGCCCGAGCGCCAGCAATGTCCACATGACCCCCGGCGTGCTTTCCCCGGCCGAGCTGATCTCCGATATCGACAGCGGCTTCTATGTCACCGAACTGATCGGCTCGGGCGTCAACGGCATCACCGGCGATTACAGCCGGGGTGCCGCCGGCTACTGGATCGAGAAGGGCGAAATCCTCTATCCGGTCAGCGAGCTGACCATCGCCGGCAATCTGAAGGACATGTTCCCCCGCCTGACCCCGGCCAACGACCTCACCTTCCGCTTCGGCACCAATGCGCCGACGCTGCGGGTCGAAGGCATGACCGTCGCCGGCACATGAGCGATAGCGACCTCTCCCTCCTGATCGATGCCGCGAGGGCGGCGGGGGCGCTCGCCCTCGACTATCAGAACAGGGGCTATGACATCAGGGAAAAGCCCGGCCAGGGTCCGGTGACCGACGCCGACCTGGCGGTCGACGCCCTGCTGCGCCAGACGCTGGCCAGGGCGCGGCCCGGTTACGGCTGGCTGTCGGAAGAAAGCATCGACGATCCCGCCCGCCTGAAGGCGGCGCGGCTTTTCGTCGTCGACCCGATCGACGGCACGCGGGCCTTCATCAAGAAGCGGCCCTTCTATGCCGTCTCCGTCGCCGTCGTCGAAGGCGGGCGGCCCCTGGCCGGCGTCGTCTTCAACCCGGCGACCGGCGAATTGTTCGACGCCGCCGCGGGGCAGGGGGCAAGGCTGAACGGCGATGCGATCAAGGTCAGCGACCGGGACGCGATCGAAGGCGCCCGGCTGGTCGGCCCGGCCGACATGTTCCGTTCCCGCTTCTGGCCGACACCCTGGCCCGCGATCGAGATCGGCCCGTCCAGTTCGATCGCCTATGCCCTGTGCCAGGTGGCCGGCGGTCTCAGCCACGGCTCGGTCAGCCTGACCGGCAAGAGCGACTGGGACATCGCCGCCGCCGACCTGATCGTGCGCGAGGCCGGCGGCATCGCCAGCACCCATCAGGGCGAAGGCTTCGTCTACAACCGCCCCTCGACGCGGCACCGCAACGTGATCTCGGCCGGGCCACGGCTTCATGACGCGCTGCTGGCGAAACTGACCGAATTCAATCCGCCGCCCGATGTCGCCCGCACCATGATGGGCTGATGTCACGGATCGCCGTCTCCATCCGTCTAAGGGAGACAAGGAGATGGTGATGGACAGCGACAGGCGGAAACGGACGGATCCTCGCGAACTTGCTGCCGTGTTCGAGGCCGAGCGCCCGCGCCTGACGCGGCTGGCCTATCGCATGACCGGGATCATGGCCGAGGCGCAGGATCTCGTGCAGGAAACCTATATCCGGCTGCACGGGCAAGGCGGTGAATTGCGTCAGCCGGCGGCCTGGCTGACCACCACGCTCACGCGGCTGGCCATCGATCACCTGCGCGCGGCCAAGCTGCGCCGGGCCGATTATACCGGCCCCTGGCTACCGGAGCCGGACCGGGCGGAAGTGGTCGAGATCGGCGACGATGGCCGCGGGGCGGAACGGGTGGAACTGGCCGACGATCTGTCGCTGGCCTTCATGCTGGTGCTGGAAAACCTGCCCCCGGCGGAGCGGGCGGCCTTCCTTCTTCATGATGCCTTCGGCCACGATCACGCCGCCGTCGCCGCCATCCTGGGCAAGAGCGAGGCGGCGGTGCGCCAGCTGGTCAGCCGGGGCCGGGCGCGGCTTCAGGCGGCGCGGCCCGGCATTCATGTCCCGAAGGCGCGGCGCGACGCGGTCGCCCATCGCTTCATCGATGCGCTGATCGCCGGCGATGGCGAGGGGCTTGCCGCCAATCTTCAGGCCGAGGCCGTGCTGCTGTCCGACGGCGGTGGCAAGCGCAAGGCCGCGCTCAACCCCATTCGCGGCGCCGACCGTATCCTGCGCTTCTTCGCCGGCATCGCGCGGAAACAGGCGCGGCCCTGGCAATTCCGCCGCCTGCTGGTCAATGGCGACCCCGGGCTCGCCGCGCTCGACGAGGACGGTCTTCGCTTCGTGATGGTACCCACGGTCAAAGGCGACGGCGTGGGTGAGATTCTGATGATCGCCAATCCGGACAAGCTGGCGGCGGTCGCCGCCGCGCTCACTCCCGGCCCAGAATCCGGTCGACGATGAGATTGCCGATCAGCCCGGCGTGGAAATCCTGCTTCATCTTCTTCGGGTCATAGACCGTGTCGACCCAGGTCCAGAAGTCGATGCCGGTCGCATCGCGGGCGGCGATGTAATCGTCGAAGAACTGGTCGAGCACGCCGGTCTTGCCCTGGCGGATATGACCATAGCGCAGCGAGAGCTGGCGCTTCGCCTCCTCGGGATTCAGGCCTTCGTGAATGAGGAGGAACAGGGCCGAGGTGATGCCGGCGCGGTCCGCGCCCGACTTGCAGTGAACGAGGGCCGGGTATTCGATGCTCTCGAACAGGTTCTTCAACTCGTGCAGGCGTTTGGCCGATGGCGGCTCGCGCGAGGTCATGACGAAATCGACCAGGCGGATGCCGGCCTCTTCCGCCGCGTCCTTCTCGAACAGATAGGTCGCGCAGTCGCGGGGGCCGCGTAGGTTGACGATGGTGCGCACGCCCTGTCGGCCGAGGCCGCGCACCTGCCATGACGTCGGCTGCGCGCCGCGCCACAGTTTGTCGTTCACCTTCCGCTTGTTCCAGAACAGCAGGCGGAAAATGCCGTGGTCGATGAACAGCACCTCGAGCCAGCCGGCCAGCCGGCGCCAGGGCGTATCCGCATCGCCGCGCAGGCGGCGGAACTGGTCCCCGGCCTTGCGGGTCTGGCGCTTGAACAAACTCGTTCCTTCTCTCTCTGGCCCGCCCCATATAGCGAGGGCGGGCACCCCCGGCAAGGCCGGGGCCGCCGGGTTTTGCGCCGGAGGGCAGACGTGATAGCGTGCCGCTCCGCAATAGCGAGTTCAGATTTGACCACCGAGACTTCAACGCCTGCCGCCGAGCCCGCCCCGACATCCACCATCCGCCGCCTGCTGAAGGGCGCGGTCAGGCCCCATGCGCGGCGTCTTGTCCTTGCCGGCGTGATGATGGCGATCGTCGCCGGCATGACGGCGACCCTCGCCTATCTGCTCGATCCGGCGATCAACGAGATTTTCGTCAACCGCAACCAGACCGCGCTCTGGGCGGTGCCGGCGGCGGTCGTCGCCTCGGCCATCGTCAAGTCCATCGCCGACTATATCCAGAGCGTGCAGATGTCCTATGTCGGCCAGCGCATCGTCGCCGACACCCAGCTCAATCTGTTCGACAGTTTCATGCGGGCCGATCTCGCCTGGATCCACGACATTCACTCGGGTCGGCTGCTCTCGGCCTTTCTCTATGACGCGGGGCTCCTGTCCGACGCCGTGTCCAAGGGCGTGGTCGGGATTCTGCGCGACGCGGTGACCGTCGTCATGCTGGTCGGCGTGATGTATTACCAGAACTGGCGACTCGCCATTGTCGCCTCGGTCGGCTTTCCCGTCGCCGCCTACATCATGCGCCGCCTCGGCCGCAAGACGCGGAAGGTCTCGACCAGGGCGCAGGCCGAGACCGGCACCCTGTCCTCCCTCCTGACCGAGCGTTTCGACGGCACCCGCCTCGTCAAGGCCTATGGCCGCGAGGCGGACGAACTGGCGACGGTCAGCGCCTCGGTCGAGCGTCGCCTCGGCCATCTGATGCGCGGCGTGCGCACCAAGGCGGCGACCGTGCCGCTGAACGACGCGGTGGGTGCGGTCGCCATCGCCGCCGCCATTCTCTATGCCGGCCTGCAGGCGCAAAGCTCGGAAATGAGCTTCGGCGGTTTCACCAGCTTCATCGCCGCCATGATCATGGCCTATCAGCCCCTGCGCAGCCTCTCGACCCTGAACAATACCTGGCAGGAAGGTCTCGCCGCCGCCGACCGGGTCTTCGCCATGCTGGACGTGAAGCCCAAGGTCGCCGATGCGCCGGGTGCGCCCGAGATCGCGGCCGAACGGGGCGAGGTCACCTTCGAGGATGTCCGCTTCGCCTATAACGACGGCACGCCCGCGCTGAAGGGCATTTCCTTCACCGTGCCGGCGGGCAAGACCGTGGCGCTGGTCGGCCCCTCGGGCGGAGGCAAGTCGACGACCATCAACCTCATTCCCCGCTTCTACGATCCGACCGGCGGCCGCATCCTGATCGACGGGCAGGATATTCGGGGCGTCACCCTCGCATCGCTGCGTCGCGCCATGGCCCTCGTCGCCCAGGAGGCGACGCTGTTCGACGATACGATCGCCAGCAACATCGCCTATGGCCGGCCCGGCGCCTCGCAGGACGAGATCGAGGCGGCGGCCCGGGCGGCGGCGGCCCATGAGTTCATCCTCGGGTTGCCCCAGGGCTATGGCACCGTGGTCGGCGAATCCGGCGTCAAACTCTCGGGCGGGCAGCGCCAGCGCATCTGCATCGCCCGGGCCTTCCTGCGCGATGCCCCGATCCTGCTGCTCGACGAGGCGACCTCGGCCCTCGACACCGAGTCGGAGCGCCTGATCCAGGCCACCCTGCGCGGCCTGATGAAGGGCCGCACCACCCTCGTCATCGCGCATCGCCTGTCGACCATCGTCGACGCCGACTGCATCCATGTGGTCGAGGGCGGCCGCATCGCCGAAAGCGGCAGCCACGACGACCTCATCGCGAAGGGCGGGCTCTATGCACGGCTCTATGCCCAAGCCGAAGCGGAATAGGCGCAAGAAGCGCCCGTCGCTGGGCCGGCGCCTCGGGCGCTCGGCCTTCGTGATGCGCCTGGCCGCCTGGGCTATCGGCAGCTATATCGGCTTCGTGCGCCTCACCAGTCGCTTCGAGGAGGATGGCCCGGGCCTGTCCCGCCTGCTGGAGAGCTGGAACGGTGGCGCGCCCATGATCATGGCCTTCTGGCACGGCCGGCTGCTGATGATGGCGCGCTTTCGGAAAGGCCCGTCGCTCCGCCGCATCCATGTCCTCATCTCGAATCATGCCGATGGCGAGATCATCGCCCGCTCGATCGAGGGCCTCGGCATGTCCACGGTGCGCGGCTCCTCCCGCAAGGGCGGTTATGCCGCCATGCGCGAGTTGCATCAGGTGATCGAATCGGGTGGCCATGCCGCCTTCACACCCGACGGGCCCAGCGGGCCGTGCATGCACGCCAAGGGCGGCACCATCGCGGCGGCCTCCATGGGCGGCATTCCGGTCTTTCCCGTCACTTTCTCGGCCCGGCGCGGCCCCGTGCTGAACAGCTGGGATCGCTTCCTGCTGGCGACGCCGTTCAACCGCGGCCTCTATCTGGTGGGCGAGCCCTTCACCGTGCCGGCCGAGCTCGACGAAGCCGCGTTCGAGCAGTGGCGGTGCCGGCTGGAAGACGACCTGAACACACTGACCCATGAAGCCGACCGCCGCATGGGCCGCCCCCGGGTCGAGCCGCCGCCTCCCAAGGTTCGGGGCGCGAGGCGATGATGACCCCCGGGCTCTACCGGCTGCTCACCTGGCTGGCGACGCCGCTGGTCGGCCTGCTGCTGGAGCGCCGCCGTCGTCGGGGCAAGGAAGACGCCGCCCGCCTGAACGAGCGCCTGGGCCTGCCCGGGCGCCCGCGTCCCGAGGGGCGCCTGCTGTGGATTCACGGCGCAAGCGTCGGCGAGGCGCAGTCGGTGCTGGGCCTCATCCGCCGGCTGGTCGAGACGCCGGGTCTTTCGGTCATGCTGACGACGGGGACCGTCACCTCGGCCGGGCTGATGGCCGGGCGCCTGCCCGCCGGGGCCTTCCACCAGTTCGTGCCGGTCGATCATCCCGCCGCCGTCCGCCGTTTCCTCGACCATTGGCGGCCCGATGCCGCGCTCTGGGTCGAGAGCGAACTGTGGCCCAATCTCGTGCTCGATACCGCGCGGCGGGGCATCGCCATGGCCCTCGTCAATGGCCGCATGTCCGAGGCGAGTTTCACCGGCTGGCGCAAGCGGCCGGGGCTGATCCGTCCGCTGATGGCGGCTTTTCGCTTCATCGCCGCCCAGAGCGCGGCCGATGGCGAGCGCTTTCGCGCCCTGGGCGCGGCCGATGTCCGTCTCCTCGGCAATCTGAAGTTCGACGCGCCCGCCCTTGGCGCCGATGCCGCCGCCCTCGCCACCCTCGCGGCCCAGGCGGGGGAGCGGCCACGCTGGCTCTTCGCCTCGACCCACAAGGGGGAGGAAGCCCTGGCCGGCCGGGTCCATGCCGCGCTGAAGCCGCGCTGGCCCGATCTTCTCACCCTGATCGTGCCCCGCCATCCCGAAAGGGGCGAGGATATCGCCGCCGAACTGGTGGCCCAGGGTCTCGTGGTCGCGCGGCGGCGGGCGGGCGATCCGATCACCGCCGCCACCGATATCTATGTCGCCGATACGATGGGCGAGATGGGCCTGTTCTATCGCCTGTCGCCGCTCGCGGTGATGGGCGGCAGCCTCGTGCCCCATGGCGGCCAGAACCCGCTGGAGCCGGCGCGGCTCGGCTGCGCCCTGATCACCGGGCCGCATATGAGCAATTTCGCCGAGGTGATGGATAATCTGCGCGAAGGCGCCGCGGTGACCGAAGTCGCCGACGAGGCGTCGCTTGCCGCGCTGCTGGGCGCGCTTCTGTCGGATCATGCCCGGGTGGCGGCGCTGGGGGCGGCGGCTACCGCCGTCGCCACCGTTGGTGACGGCGTCGTCGACCGGGTGCTGGTGGCGGTGCGGGAGCTTCTGGGGCTGGACCCGCGTGCGGGCGCCTGAGTTCTGGGCCGAGCCGGGCCGGGGGGGCTGGAAGGCGGCCGCGCTGTTGCCACTGTCCTTGCTGTGGCGGCTGGCGACGCGGCGCCGGCTGGCCCGGGGTATTGCCTTCGATCCCGGCATTCCCGTCATCTGCATCGGCAATGTGACCGCGGGCGGCACCGGCAAGACACCCTTCGCCCTGCTGGTCGCGGCACGGCTGGCCGCCCTTGGCC
>NZ_JBAQRT010000311.1:0-1660 GCF_049306435.1 Zavarzinia sp. | reverse complement strand
GACCGAAGGCCGCCAGCACCGGCACGACCACCAGCAAGGCCTCCGGCCCCGTCCAGACGCCAAGGGCGCCGGCCAGCCCGGCCAGCCAGGCCATGCCTCGACGATCGAGCGCCATGGCCGCCCGCAGCGCCGCCCCGATCATGACGACGGCCAGGAGCAGGATCAGGACATGGTGATCGGCCCGCCCCACCCCGCCATAGGCCAGGACGATGGGCTGGGCCAGCAGGACGATGGCCGCGAACCAGGAGACCTCGCGCGACCACAGGGCCCGCGCCGCCCATGCCGCCAGCAGGCAGGATATGCCGTGCAACAGCGGGCAGATCAGCATTCCCGACCACCACAGCGCCTGCGCCTTGGTCGCCCCCAGCGCGGCGACGACCACCGCCGGCCCGAGGATCAGCAGGTCGAGCGGCCGGGTCCAGTGCAGGGGCATGCCGTCCGGCGCCGCCATGCGGATCACCGTATTGTCCCACCAGCCGGTGCCCTGCCACAATTGCTCGACCCGGAGCAGGCGGGTATAGCTGTCGGTATCGAGAAGCCGATGGGCACCGAGCGCGCCTTCGGGACTTGCCGCCAGGCGAAGATGCAGGGCAAAGGCGGCAAGGATGAACAGAATCGGCAGAAGGCGGCCGGCGAGCGTGCGGTTCATGGCATTCCAGCTTCAGACAGGATCAGGCGCCGCGCCCACCGGGCCGGCAACCGGTGCGCATTGCACCACGAACAGGGTTAACAAATGAACCGCCCCGGTGACTTCCCTGCTCGAGCGACCGCCCGCGCCATGGTCGTCGGCGGCGGTCCGGCCGGCCTGATGGCGGCCGAAACCCTGCTGGACGCTGGTTTCGCGGTCGATCTTCACGATTCCATGCCCTCTCTCGGCCGGAAGTTTCTGATGGCGGGCAAGAGCGGTCTCAATATCAGCAATGCCGAGCCGATCGAGTCGCTGCTCGGCCGCTATGGTTCGGCGCGGCCCCGCCTCGAGGACGCGATTCGCGCCTTCGGCCCTGCGGAGATCGTCGCCTTCGCCGCCGGCCTCGGCATCGAGACCTTCACCGGGTCGTCCGGCCGGATCTTCCCGACCGGCTTCAAGGCCGCGCCCCTGCTGCGCGCCTGGCTGCGCCGCCTGCGCGCGCGGGGGCTGAAAATCCATGTCCGCCATCGCTGGCGCGGCTTCGGTCCCGATGGCACGTTTTTGTTCGAGACGCCGGATGGACCGCTGGCCGTGGAACGGCCGGCGGTGACGGTCCTCGCCCTCGGCGGCGCCAGCTGGCCCGCCCTTGGCAGCGATGGTGTCTGGAGCCCGCTGCTGGCGGCGCGGGGCATCGCGACCCGTGATTTCGCCGCCACCAACTGCGGCTTCGACGTGGCGTGGTCCGATATCTTTCGCGAGCGTTTCGCCGGCCAGCCGGTGAAACCCGTCGCGGTGCGCTTCGGCGATCACGAGATCCGGGGCGAATTCGTCGTCACCGCGACCGGGATCGAGGGCGGCGCCATCTATCCGCTGGCCGCCTCGGCCCGGCGCGCGCTCGACGAGGGGAGACCGGCCGTCCTCCACCTCGACCTGATGCCGGGGCGGGACGAGGCTTCCCTCGTCGCCGCGCTGTCGAAGCCGCGCGGCCGCCACAGCCTGACGGACCATCTGCGCCGCTGCCTCGGCCTGTCC